>JBPOHB010000100.1:0-1649 GCA_052036055.1 Bacillota bacterium
AGCTGTTGGCTTATGGCAAGTAAGCGTATCTCAAAAGGGACGCCTGCTTTGGTCGAGATGACACCATAATCCAGTGTCTTGAATCGATTGGCAGAGTAATCAATAACCCCATAGCCCGTGATTGCATACCCCGGATCAATCCCAATTATTATCATGCTTCCATCCTTGTCGTTTGCAAGATCAAACATTCGTTCTTCTTTGCATTATTATAGCAATCTCATCATATGGATGCAAGCTAATGCATAATGGCAAGAATTTCTTTGGTATGGATCGGCGCATCCGCAGAAATCGAAATGGCCAATTCAACGTGCTCTACTATCTTTTCGATTTGCATATCCGAAATCTTTGAACCATCTCCGATAAATAATCTAGCAATCACATCTCCACGCGAAACCCTATCTCCGATTTTTTTACAAAGTAAGATGCCTGCTCCAGGATCTATCACATCCTCCTTCTTCTGTCTCCCAGCACCCAGCAGCATACTTGCCTCGCCAAACGACAACGCATCTAGTCTGCATATGTATCCATCATCTGTTGCCGTAATTTCTTTGCAGAGCCGAGATTCACTTGTATATTTCGGCGATCCATCGGCAGTCAGTTGTCCGCCTTGCGCCACTACAAACTTACGAAAAGAACCCAAAGCCTTCCCATTATCAATCATCTCTCTTGCTAATTCGAAGGCTTCAGTAAAAGTGAGTTCCCTATACATTTCCGAATGCATAAGCATGCAGGCCGAAAGTGTGCAGCTCACTTCGATTACATCAGCGGGACCGTGCCCAGATAGCGTGTCATATGCTTCCGCTACTTCAAGCACATTCCCAATAGCAAATCCAAGAGGCTGTTCCATCGATGTAATCACACAGGTAACGGGGCGACCTGCTAATTTCCCGATACGAATCATCGCATCTGACAGCGCTCTTGCGGATTTCTCATTTTTCATGAAGGCACCGCTTCCGCAAGTGACATCTAAGACAATCGCATCCGCGCCGCCCGCAATCTTCTTGCTCATTATACTAGACGCAATCAGGGGAATGGACTCCACCGTCCCTGTCACATCACGAAGTGCGTAGAGATACTTATCTGCTGGCGCAAGTTCAGGCGTCTGGCCTGAAAGAACCATACCGGTTTGCTTGATTTGCGTTACAAATTCCGATATCGGTATCGCTGTACTAAAGGATGAAATGGATTCCAGCTTATCGATTGTGCCGCCGGTGAAGCCAAGTCCCCGGCCGGACAACTTGGCAACCGGGACACCACACGCCGCCACAATGGGGAGTACAATCAGGGTGCACTTGTCGCCAACACCCCCTGAGCTGTGTTTATCAACCTTCGTACCTGAAATAGGAGACAGGTCACAAATATCACCTGAGTAAGCCATCTTCATCGCAAGGGACGTCATCTCAGAATCAGACATACCATTCAGAACAATGGCCATAAGCAGAGCCGCTATCTGATAATCTGGGATCGATTTATCCGTAACGCCGGAAATGAAGAAGGTTAGCTGTTCGTCAGACAGATTTTTACCAAATCTTTTGTCAGAAATAATTTCCAGCATATCCATTTTCATTCCTCCAAAAAATCCCTGCTTCTGTATTTGTTATATTGTACACCAAAGACCCCACTATCGCCTTGCCATGTGATAGAATAAT
>JBPOHB010000268.1:0-1571 GCA_052036055.1 Bacillota bacterium
CCGAGAAAAGGCCGTCAATTCTGAGTATTGCGGATTGACACGGCTTTCATCCCTTTGCTATGATGAACGCCGTCCGGTGACGCAAAACGCGTCGCCTGATAGGGGAGTGGCTCAATGGTAGAGCAACGGTCTCCAAAACCGTCGGTTGCAGGTTCGACTCCTGTCTCCCCTGCCAAAAGAAATCTCGAAACTACATGTTTCGGGATTTCTTTTTTTATCCTGTACAGTAAATATATCTTTCTCCAAGAGGAACGCAAATGTTTTCCACATATCAAAGATATATTTGCGTTTTCATCAGCAAAAAACCGATCTTCCAGAATGTACTTCTTGGAAGACCGGTTTTCAGATTGATATGGCTTAACGCAATTCAAATATGCTTCATTTCCATTAATAGCCTATCGCTGTGACAAGTGGTTCAATGGATTCCGCATCCGATGAGTAAAGAATTACGCCCGTGTTTCCAATCACGCTTACATACAAATACAGACCACTTTCCGTATCCGTAACTTTATAGACTGATTTCGTACCGTCATTGTTTTGCTCGATGACAGCTGATTCCGAAAATGAAGCCTCTGCTTCCGTTATTGTGCTAGTCAATGTACTATTTGCATCTTCTGGTGAATTGCAAATAAAATATGCCGCCATTACGGAAAAACTACTATCTGTAGCAACAACTGTCCCAGCAACAGAATCAACATCCGCGTTCCAAGACGGGTCTACTACGTATCCAAGCGATGTGACAATCGACGAGAATTCATCTGGAGAGATTGCCCCTTCACCAATTGGATCAACTGTAATCTCCGTTTCGCTAGCTTCCGTCTGATCCGAACCAGCAGTTGAATCTACGTTCGTTTCTTCTGTGGTTTCTTCTGTGGTTTCTTCTGAGATTTCTTCTGTCGTTTCTTTTTCATCCTTCGCTGTGTCATTCTTGTCAGACGCGCAAGCTGTAATTGTCAAGACCATGAGCATAGCAAGTACCAAAACCAATAACTTCTTCATTTGTAACCCTCTTTTCACTTTATCATGGAAATTTTACCATGTATTTTGCATAATACAAATTGATAAAGTGCATGGAATTACCGTATTGTGCAACTAATTATTTATCTATTACACTGTTTTTTAACGCTAATTTTTCATATCAGATGACCAGACCACCATTTGGGCTCAGAACCTGACCTGTAAAAAATGACGCCTTGTCTGATGCCAAGAAGAAAATGCATTCAGCTATTTCTTCTGGTTGACCGATTCTTCCTAATGGCGTTTCGTCCCGTAATACAGAAAGATCTTCCTCGCTAAGCGCTTGATTCATTCTTGTGCTCACAACGCCAGGCGCAACACAATTAACAGGAATATTGGATGGGCCCACTTCTTTTGCAAGTGCCTTAGTAAAGCCAATAACAGCGGCCTTTGCTGTTGAGTATATGACTTCACACGAAGCGCCTGTCATCCCCCAAATGGAAGATACCGTGATAATCTTCCCCGTCTTTCGAGATATCATCCCTGGCAAGACCGCTCTGACTATGTTAATCATGCCATAAATATGCACATCTATGACTTTCGTAATTTCTTCG
>JBPOHB010000004.1:0-2588 GCA_052036055.1 Bacillota bacterium
GTGCTTTGCCCTTTGATGAGATACTCGTTAAAGAAATTCTCATGAAGGATGAGATACTCATCACCATTGATTGTCATATGGGTCATGTATATGATCGTATGTGGACATGCGATTTTTCCTATGATTATGTCAAAATTAACGGAAGTTATCGAAGCTGATTTCTTTCAGTCAAATTCAATCCTTTTCGCATAAAATAGCACCCCCAAGCACAAGATTCAATCCAGATGCTTGAGGGTGTTTCAATGTCAGTATACATACTAAGCCAATTACACTTTGTTTTTGTTTGCCTCGTCGTATGTGAGATCAAATGTAAACTTACTGCCATCATATCCAATTGAGATTTCTTTGGCATCTGTAAGATCACCAGACAAGAACAAATCAGATAGCGGATCTTCAAGTCTGCGCTGTATGGTCTTCCTTAGCGGTCTTGCACCGTATTTCGGATCATACCCTTCAATCGACAATTGATCCTTTGCAACATCAGAGACAAGAATAGTGACGCCTTTCTCCTTGAGTTGATCTCTCAATTCGCCAAGCATAAGGTCTACAATCTGGCGAATCTCTTCGCGAGATAATTCTTGAAAGACAATGATCTCATCAATTCGATTAAGAAACTCAGGCCTGAACATCTCCTTGAGTACAGATTGCACCCGACTCTCAAGGGCAATATATCCATCTGATCCAAACCCAAAACCATTCGATTTGAGGGTGGTGCCGGCATTTGATGTCATAATCAAAATCGTATTCTCGAAATTTACGAGTCTTCCGTGACTGTCAGTCAGTCTTCCATCATCAAGGATTTGGAGGAGCATATTAAACACATCTGGGTGTGCCTTCTCGATCTCATCAAATAATACAACAGAGTATGGCTTCCTGCGTACCCGTTCAGTAAGTTGTCCGCCATCATCATACCCAACATATCCCGGAGGAGAACCGATGAGTTTGCTGACAGTATGGGCTTCCATAAATTCAGACATATCCATACGAATCAGTGCATCATCTTTGGCAAACATGGCTTCTGCAAGTGCCTTGACGAGTTCCGTTTTTCCAACGCCTGTCGGACCTACGAAAATGAAAGAGGCAGGTTTGTGTTTCTTGCCAAAACCAGATCTGTTCCGTCTGATCGCACGCGCAAGTGCATTCACAGCCTTCTCCTGACCGATCACGCGTTCATGGAGACGTTGCTCAAGCTTGATTAGCTTGTCAGATTCAGACTCCGTAATCCGCTGAACGGGAATACCCGTCCACATCTCGATAATACGTGCTATATCTTCTTTGGAAATGATCGTTGGTACTAATTCGCTTTCAAGTGAAGTAATCTCATTTCCTAATCGCAGCAAATTAGCCTTCGTTTCTGCTTGCTTCTCATATAGACCCAAAGACTCTATTTCGCTTGGTTGTGCGGTCTCAATGTTCTCTTCAATGGCCGTCAGAGCTTCCTCAAGAGAATCCTTCTCTTCCACAAGCTTCTTGTACTTTACAAGACGAACCTCCTCGAGATTTGCCCGCGATCCTGCTTCATCAAGAAGATCGATGGCTTTGTCTGGTAAAAAACGATCCATAATATATCTAGATGAAGAACGAACAGCGTACTCAATAACATCATCCGCATAGGAAACGTGATGATGAACTTCATAATAGTCTCTTATTCCCTTAAGTATTTCGATACTATCTTCAATAGACGGTTCATCGACTATGACCTTCTGGAATCTTCTCTCAAGAGCGGAATCCTTCTCCACGAAACGACGATATTCATCAAGAGTTGTCGAACCCAGAACACGTATTTCCCCTTTTGCAAGAGCAGGTTTGAGAATATTAGCGGCATTCATCGCTCCTTCTGCATCACCAGCCCCCATAATATTATGCAGTTCATCAATAACGAGAATCACATTCTCGCTTCTCCTAGCGTCGTCAACAACACCCTTCATTCGACTTTCAAACTGTCCGCGAAATTGTGTGCCAGCAACCATAGCAGTCATATCAAGAAGATAGACAGACATATCCAGTAGCTTAGCCGGGACAGCTCCTGTTGCAATACGAACCGCTAAGCCCTCGGCAATCGCAGTCTTGCCAACACCTGGCGCGCCCAAAAGGACAGGATTATTCTTGGACCTTCTATTTAGGATCTGAACAACGCGTTCAAGTTCTTTGTCTCTGCCGATAATACGGTCGATGTTGCCTTGCTTTGCCTTCAGCGTCAAATTGGTTCCAAATTGATCCAGAAACTTATGCTTCGTATCCTTTTTGGCGCTCCCCTTCTTTGCATCCGTCTTGGCAGAATTCGGCTTACCCTCACGATCTGGTGACACACTACTTTCAGAATTGCCCTCAGACAGAAATAATTCGGAGATTCCCGATTCTGATTCGTCTTGCTCTTGATCTGATGTTTCTTGATTCCCGCCCATCTGAAGAAAACCCAAATTGGATAGCGCTTGATAGGAATCCGAACTATCATCTTCTTCATCAGAATTCATATCGGAGGAGTCGCCCAAAATATCTCCAGACCCAAGGAGCATCTTGAATACATCCTCTGGTTGCGCACCTTCAGCGCCAGACATCAAGCGATTAAGTCGTTCGGAAACACTGTC
>JBPOHB010000228.1:0-12342 GCA_052036055.1 Bacillota bacterium
TCCTCCACGGTTCGCATAACCAGGATGGAGAATCTCGAGTCACCCTCACTGCGCGGTCTCTATCCCTGCGGAGAAGGCGCCGGCTATGCAGGCGGAATCATGTCTGCCGCCGTCGACGGACTCCTGTGCGCCGAGATAATGCTTGCGAAAAACGCATAATATAACCACTTCAGAATCTCGGTTTCTCGTCAAGCTCGGGAAGCAGCTCCGTGCGATCCGCATCAAGAAGCGCCGTCGCATAATTCATAGCAATATCCAGAACCTCCGTGTCCCTGCCGGGATCTTTCACTGCCCTGCGGGGCAACTTAGAAGAGTCATGTCTTGGTGATCCTCCCTTTTTATAGGAGACCACCTTTCGATTCTCATGGCGCAAAAAATAGGAAATCGCAGATGGAATCTTATTTCGGAAAAACAAGAAAATTGCCAGTGCTAAGAAAACAGCCGATAGTACAATTCCGCCATAGAAAAAGACTTCGCTCATCCGTCTACCTCCAATCCGGCATTTGCCATAATATTTTTCAGAGAACTATACTGCACAAGCTCTACGCTAGATAAATTTTTATTCTCTGTCTTGATCTCTGTGATGCGGTCATAGTATGCAAGAACCACCGAGAAATCCTGCTCCCCATCTTCTAGCAGAACCTTTTCGAGAGTCGCTTCCGTCAGGTAAACGTACCCCAGAAAAGAATCGTCATTCTTCTGAATGATTTCGCTGTAAACAGAAATAGCATCATCCAAATAGGCAGTCGTCGCAGGGTCAATTTCTTCTTGACTCTCAATTGTGTTATACAGGCTAAAGATGCCAAAATAGGCATTCCCCTTCTTAAGAAGAAGTGATTCATCCAGATCGTCATTGAGATCATCCAAATAGCCGAACCACAGAAGCGATGTGAGAAAAGCAGCTTCCTTATCTGCCGATTCTTGGGTCATAAAGGCACTATTATACATATTGGATGCGACAGCTTCGTATAAAGGTATAATATTGCTAAAAGTCATCTGTTCTGATGCCATATTCGCGTCAATAATCGCCTTTGCCTTCTCGCCAATCTCCGATATTCTTACATACGGATCCTCCAAATACGTTGGGTATGTGCTATACATCAGAATCAGCGTGTAATAATTCTCTAATTTGCTGTCTGCCGACAAATTCTCGGTATCCGTCTTCTCCTCAAGCTCAGTAAGAGCTTCATTGAAGGAAGTAAAATCCTGCGTTGAAAAGTCTCTCGCGCAATTGGATGCAATAATCTCGTAGCTTTCCAGATCAGAAAATGCCAGCGTATTGTCAACATAGGAAGCATCCTGCTTAATTTGCTCAATGTACAGAACCGCCATATCGGCATATGCCGGATCATTCACCTCAATGCACTTTTTCACAACAAGATACATAAGCTTGCTGTTGTGGTACATACCCGAATTCTGATTGTCAAGATACCGATTGCTCATCTCATCGATAGCCGCCTTGGTCTGCTGAATGTAGTCATCATCCTGATCTTTCGGCAGAAGGGAATTGAAAAGAAGGACGTACGTGTCGTAGTCGTCCGGCTTGTACGTGACCGCTTCGGCGTAATAGTCCGCCGCCTGATCATAATCACCCATACGCTGATACGCCATTGCAGACTGGAAAGCACGCTGGAAATGATCTTCCAATTTCGCTTGCATCCCCCTGTAACCCACATAAATCAGTGAAAGACTTGCCAATAGTACTGCAACACATGCCACAAAAGACCACAGTCGCCTGTGCATCTTGTTCCTGTATGAACTTGTCAGCTGCGATATATTGTTGAGGTCGGCAAGAAGCTCCTTCGCGCTTTGATACCTGCAGGTCGGATCATCTTGTGTGCATTTCATGATAATATACTCCAGGCCCTCGGAAAGCTGCACGTTTATCTGTCGGATCGGACGCATTGCTTTTGGCGGCTTCCCCGGAACGATCCCCGTTACAAGAAAAAACAAGGTCGCTCCTAAACTGTATATATCCGACCGCTCATCCAGAATATTCGAAGCTCCCTTATATTGTTCTGGTGCCGCATAACCTCGCGTCCCGATGCTATCGCCTGTCTGTACCGCCCCCCTCGGGCACTCCTTCGCAATGCCGAAATCAATAAGCTTAATGCGCCCGGCCTGCGTAAGCATCACATTCTCCGGCTTCATATCCCGATAGATAATCGGATTAGCTTTGGCATGATGCAAATAATCCAACACGCCACAAAGCATCTTTGCCCACTCAACCACCAGAGATTCTTCGATAACGCCTTCCGTCAGTACTTTCTTGCCAAGAGAAGTACCATCCACAAAGTCCATCACGACATAATAATCGTCGCCGATTTCAATGCGGTCCACAATACGCGGTATATCAGAATGACTCAGACTCGAAAGAAGTTCAACCTCTTTCTTAAACGCAGCCATATCAACATCCGATGTGTTTTTGACTTGCTTCACTGCCCAATATGAACCGAGTGTCTTATCTCTCGCAAGATAGACCGTGCTCATGCCACCTCTGCCAAGTTCAGTCATAATCTCATATCGATCTCGTAAGATCGTTCCTAGAACGCCCACCGTATTTATCCTCCAATGTTGTCATCTATACGCCATATTCGTAATTCACCTATGCACATGCGACCGAATCATCACTGCATAATTGCGAGCCTCTTCACCATCTTGCAAGTGGCACCCGCTTACGATTTCGCACGGTCTCGCATAGTCTCATCTGCTAACACCGACTTGATCTTAATCAAGTCATTTCCTCTCATATAATAGGCATCCCCAATCTCAACTGGCTTCTTGAATGTCTTTCCGACCGCGTATGCCACATCAGTAATTTTAAGGTTTGCAAGATCATCAAAAATGACGAAGTGCTTTGCCTCTTTCATCATCTTCAGTGCTTCAGGCGCACCAAAAGCAACAGCTTCATTTGCAATGTCCATAAAAATCATGCAGACTTTCATTGCTTTAAATTTACCCTGCATGTTTTTGAATTTGGTAAGTGTATCCTTGTTGGCGCTTATTTCCGCGAATACATCGCCGTTATTTACCACAAGAAGTTGCAGCGGAAGTTTGTCCAAACAGTCCGTATGGCCGTTCATTATTTCCGTGTGACGTGCGGATAGCAAGGCATCGATGTTCGCAATCGTGTCGTGAATAGATGTGACATCGAGAGTATAGTTTTTCGTTATGGAAAGAGACTGACACTTCTGAAGCTTTCTGGAGATCCCGTCAATAATAAATACATCTATCTCTGCAACATCTTTATGCTCGTCGACGGTTTGCAGAATATTCCTGACCAAATTACCTTTCCCGCTGCCTGCTCTGCCTGTTATGCCGAGAATGCCCAGCGAATTGAGATCAAAGATGACCGGAGCAATTCTATCGTAATCGAGTCCAACCATGACAGAATACGCGTCTTTGATCGAAGACGGATAGTTCTTCTCAGCGTATATCTTTGTGAGAGCAGCCGGGATTTCCGGGATCCGCTTGATTGCATAGGACGGATATTGAGCGTTTTGTTCAGATACATACGCACGTATGCTTCTTACGCGGTCAATTTCTTTCTCGCCCGGGAAAGCAAGAAAAGTCTGACATTCATAGCAATTCTTTTCGATCTTAACAAGAATTCTACCCGGCGTATCCTTCGGTCGCTCGCGGCACTGAGAGAAGAGATTTGTATATTCGGATGGATCGATGCAGGTAAGCGCCAATCGCGAGGTGAAATTAGACAGATATTTGTATCCGAGTCCGGATGTCTGGGCATTCGCGAGAATTACATTGATACCAACGGCAATTCCTTCGCGGCAAATGCCCAGAAAAGGGTCGTCGTCCATCAGATATAACTCACGAAGAGCCGTCATATTGTCAAGTAAGATGAGGATTTGCGGAAGATCCGTATATCCGGCCTCTTTGTAGGAAAGGAAAGAACTAACTCCGACAGCGGCAAGTTTTTCCTTTCGCCGTGCCATTTCGGACAGAATCAATTTGATGAAGTTTTTTAGTTTCTCATCTTCCGACGAGCAGACAACACCGCCCACATACGTCAGGTTATCAAACGCTGTGAGAACCATGGACCCAAAATCAAGAATATATACATTGACTTCTTCGGGGGTATATCGGCTGACAACGGATCGAAGGATACACTGAAGAAGATTTGTTTTCCCATATTGCGATGTTCCGATGATGAGTGTGTTGTGACTGGAAATGTCGATTTTCAGAGTTCCCTGGTATTGGTTTTCCGGGTCGTCATAGAATCCGATTTCCGCAAACAGCGCAATATCTTTATGCTTCTCGGAATATGCCGGGAAATCAATCAGACCAGATAACGGCGGAAGGCATATTTCTGACAGCCTCGCAATACTTCTGCTTTTGCAGTAATCCGCCACATAGCTTACAATGGCTTCCAACTGTGTGGTCGCATTTTCCTCGGTTTTCATCTTCTTCTGATCAAAAATCGGTTGTTTCTTGCCGCTCAACGAGACGGCCGCGATCGTATATTCTTTCATCAGACTTTCCGAATTGGTTGCGGCGGGAGCTCCGCTGTAGGCAGATTGAAAAAGCTCGAAAATCTCATTATTCCCAACCTGCAGGTAGGCGCGTCCTGGCTCTCTGATTTCTGCGGCAAGCGGTGATTTGATAACCTCGTTACTATCTTGTTTGTTTTGAACTTTAAGGCACAATTTGAACTTGGAATTACTCCAGATCTGGTCATCGACTACACCGGAAGGCTTCTGCGTTGCAAGAATCAGGTGTACGCCCAGACTTCGCCCAATACGGGCGGCACTGATTAACTCTTTCATGAAGTCAGGTTGTTCCGCTTTAAGCTCGGCAAATTCGTCGACGATTAGGATAAGATGCGGAAGGGGTTCGCGGACTTCTTTCGCTTTGAATTTCTGAATATACTTGTCGATGTGGTTGACACCTGCCAGCGCAAAATAGCTCTGGCGCTTTTTGAGCTCAGCCTTAATCGAAAGAAGAGAACGATTGATCTCGCGATTGTCTATATTCGTAATGGCTCCGACAAGATGGGGTAAATCGCGAAATTGGTTAACCATTCCACCGCCTTTAAAATCTATTATGACAAAGCTCACCTCATAGGGGTGAAAACTTGTCGCCATGGACAGAATATACGATTGTAGAATCTCGCTTTTCCCCGAGCCCGTCGTACCAGCAACAAGCCCGTGGGGTCCGTGGTACTTCTCATGCAGATCCAGATACACTTTCTCATTCCCCGCTCTCACGCCCAGCGGAGCTGCCATTGTCTTTTCAACGGCAGATTTGCCCCAATTACTATCCATGTCAATGTCTTCAACGGAAAGAATTTGCATAAGCTCAAAAAGCGTGATGTTTTTGGTAAGGGTTCCGTTCAAGCTGACTTCTTCACAGAAAATGGGCGCAAGTCGCGACGTGATCTCAGATACGACTTCATCGTCAATTGTCTCATAGGAATAATCAATCGTCTGATTTGAATCTGTGCTTGGCGTGATACTCCCACGCATTTCATTGTCGCTGAGCATAAGTACATGCCTGCAATCCGATGGAAGAAGCTCCTTTTTCGCAACGAAAAAGACGAAGGTTGCTCCGATTTCATCTGCCTTCTTAATGAAATGGGAAACGGGATGCATCTTGATGCCCATATCATCGAAAGCAAAAATAACCAGATGCGGCGTCTTACGCTTTTCACTCTCCCGCGCGGACAATTCCTTATACAAGTATTCGAAAATCGTATTCTTGCTATCTTCATCGCACACAATGTTCCGGACATCCAGTTCGTCATTATAGACATGTGGCAGCAGCCGCACCCACGAAATCAGATTGGCATGCTTCTTTTCTACGATAAAAAGTGTCTTCGTATCTTTATAGTATTGTCGGATGCAGACATCCATAACCATATTTTTCAGCGTACTGTACAGTCGTTCGTCACTACCCACAACGCCGACTGCATTTGACTGCGCAAGCCCGACCGTAACCGGGACGCGACTGACCATTCTGAATTCTTCGGAAAGTTGTTCGGGCAGAATCGCAATGTCATCTCCCGGCTCAAGTTTCTCCATCTTCTTGTAATTGATCGGCTGAAGAGAGACGAGCGAGCCGATGCCAAGCCGAACCTGAAGATAGTCCTCATCATCAGGCGAGCGGTTGAACAGATCCCCCGAGAAATCTCGAACCATCTTTATTTCCCGGTCAAGCGAATAGAATGTCTCCTCAAGAACAGCCCTCTCATCATCGCGGCACTTCTTAATTTCCACTCGTTTGTTCTCAATATAGGCCGTGTATTTTTCGCGCCGTTCCCGCAGATTTTTCTTGTAGTTTCGTTTGCCTGAAATGATACCCAATACGGACGTGATGATGCCGATAGACATTGTGCAGGCACTTAGGATTATGAAGGCTCCGCCACTGCCCATCTTACTGCGAAGCAGAACGGTAACGCCAAGCATGGCAAGTGCCGGAAGAAGGGCAAGAACGATGTTTTTCTCCGGCGGAGGCGCAAGCGTCGGTGGATCAATGATCTCAATTTTTTCTTTGTTAACCTTCGAAATCAGCCGCGTGTTACGATTGAATTTCGGGTAGGAAAACGGACTGTTCTGTTCGGCTATGGGCAAGATTCTGAGACCGGAAATAATCATTTGGTTTTTCGAATCCGTATACAGATTTCCGTATTTCAGATAGAAACTATACCCGATAATGGAGAAGAAATCAAAATCGCGAACCTCTCCCTTTCCTCGTACGCGCTGCCCGTTTATATACACACCATATTTCGAATGATTGTCAGAGACAAAATAATGCCCGCCTTCTTTTGTGAGTTGAATCGTGTCATTTCCGATAAGCTCATCTTTCAATAAAATACCGCTGTGTGAACTGCCGCCAATCTGAATGGAAAGAATATCTCTTATATCAATTGAGCAGTTATACAGTTTATTTTCATAATCGAAATCCAAAATAAACCGAAGCTTAAATATGACCTGATTAGACGAATCATATTTGACATACAGATCATCGCCGTGTTGCAGATCTTTTGAGAACAATTTGGTCACGCCGTCAAAAATGAAATATACGGACATATTGCTGTTTACTCGCCAGTTGCCATTCTCCTGTTCCAATCCAATCTCAAAATCCTCGAAAATCGTCTCTTTTCCGAACCGAATCTGACAATTCTTCTGCGTCCCGATACTGATCTCTTTGGCATCAACCGGAAGTGCGATTTCTTTGTAGATTTTCTGATTGGAAAGAATGATCTTATATCTGTTCACGTTATATCTCCCCGCTTACTCTCTGCACGCTAGTACTACAATCCTTACCCGTCAGGTATAGTGGATAACGGTTCCATTTCGCAGTCCGTATTCCTGAAGTGTCCGATTCCCATGCAGAAAAGCAATGGGATTCTCCGTCTTAAGAAAGCACCCGGACAAGTCCGATACATTCATTTTGAGCTTAAATCCGCTGTTCAGTCCAATAATCAGCTCATTCGCCGTGATATCCAAGGGAACCTCAATATCCACCTTGCGTCCTTTGGCGTGCTGATAGAAAATGACAAGTATCATGTTCTCTTTCATGCGAAATCTCCTCACTTCATATGAACTGGATTGCCAGCTTCTGGAAAGAATCCACTCCAGCAAGCTCTTCAACCGTCGCCGTATCATATCCGTCACCGCGCTGAAAATACTCGCTGATCTTGCAGCTTTGTATTTGCGCGTCTGAAATTAGATGATTTTCTAGTGCTTTATCATACCGGTTGCATACAAACGTGAATTTATTCCCGTCAGAAAAATCGACGTTCTTCAGAAGCTGTCTTGCTTTGTATATCTCGTGCGGCTTCTGGGATAAGACGATGACAATCTGATCGGAGGATGCCATCATTTTGGAGACACTATCCGAGAAATCACACACAGAATCAACCACGATAAAGTCATATTCGCGAGCCGCTGCAATGCGCTCAAGGAGCACGGACAGATCGGAAACATGAACGTTCAGAGACGACAGCGCACGCGGGAAAGGCGGCAAATAATCGAAAATCTCGTTACGGAAATACACTTTGATCACATCATAGAGATGATCGCCTTGCCCAATGATCTGTTTCTCGACACCGGAAGGTAATGGCGTAGAATCAGCCAGTCTATATCCGAAACTTTGTAGATTATCTGTCCCGATATACAGAACATGGCGATGGTTTTGGGCGAGAGCTCCGGCGAGCCCAATTGCTAAGGTGGTAACACCGGCCCCGCCGATCGGAGAATAGACCATGATAAGCTTCGTGTTCTCGTCTTGCTTCTTCGACTTACGGTTTATCGCGGCAGAGCAATTCGCAATCTCGTTATAGATCTCCTTAACGCTCGTGTATTTGTATATCTGATTCGAATTTAGTCCCGTCGTCGTCGTATCCTGCGTCATTTGTTCCATGAGGATAAAAAGAAACTCAATATTATGCTTTTCAAGATCTTTGACATACAAGGATTCATTGATTACAAGGATATCAATTTTTCGCTGCGACTGGAAAAACACCTTCAAATATTCTGGATCCGTAATGATCATAATGTCCGCCGAATCTTCGAACCCGTCGATGAATTTCCTTTCCAGCGGCATCAGATATTTCTCGTCTGTGTCACAAAGCAGAATCTGTAACTTCGCCATATGTCTCTCCCCTCACTTGCTCCCGACGGTTCTCACCGCGATCACAGAAAGATTGTCCGTCTCTTTGTTATTCTTGGCGGTCACAATCATTTCCTCACACATTTTCTCAACATCTTCTCCGTGCTTCCGAACGATATCGGCTAACTTTGCGGATGAAATCGTCTTATAGATGCCATCACTGGATATGACAAAGGTCTCGTTTCTGCGGACTTCGAAAAGATCCGTATAGATTGAAAAAGTTTCTTTGTTGCCAAGGCAATCTGTAAGAACGCTTTTCAAATATTTTTGTCCGTCCCGTATTGCCTCGATCATGCAGGAATGATCCGTTGTCACCTGGAAGAATCGTTTGGCGGGAAACCCGGACAGTCGATACAGCCTGCTATCCCCAACGTGCGACACAATCGCAGTCTCGTCTATCAGCAGAAGCACCGTAAGTGTTGTACCGGTCTTCATCCCGTTGCCCTTGCCATACTGAATCAAAGCATCATTGATTTTGCGAAAAACATCCACAAGCGACGCCGCCAGATAATCTCTCTGGTCAAAATGCGATTTGAATTCGCTCTCCCACCATTTATTGATCTCAGAAATCGCAAATGCACTCGCCACCTCGCCTCTTTCCAAGCCTCCCACGCCATCCGCGACAGCAAAAATACCCGCATAACGATCCCCCGTATGAACGACCTTATAGACGAATGAGTCTTCATTTGTCTCTTTTATAAGCCCGGCCTCCGATATCCCCGAAACCAGATAGGATAGTCTTCCCATACGTTACCTCAAATCGCCTTTACTAGAAATTCCAAATTAGCGAGTCTCAACTTGTCGCCAACCTTGATCGGAGTTTTGGTGTTTGGCGTCAATTTCACGCCGTTGATATAGGTTCCGTTCACACTGCTCAAATCAAGAATGAAGCTGCCGCCCTTCTCGAAAATAATCTTGCAGTGCGTCCGGCTTATCGCATTATTCGTCGTGATTGCATAATCCACGGCATCTACTTTCTTACCAAGCGTAAACTCCTGTTTTGAAACCGCGATTTCCATCTTCTCCGACGTTTTTATGCCTACAAGCAACAGTGACGGCACGAAGAAATCGTCGAGTAATTCCGTTGCTCCTCCCTGTGCCATCGTCTGCATAACCCCATAATCTTGTTTCTTCTTTGTCGACGCTTTATCCTTTTGTACTTTCACTCTTTTCTCACGAATCGTCTCCGTCTCAGGATTCTCTTCTTTTGTCTTTTTTGCAAAGATGTCCGAGAAAAGTCCTTTTTTGACCTTCTCGTGAGAGGGTTCGCTTACTTCGGTAACCATTTCGGGAATATTCATATGTGACCGGCTAGATTCGGACTGCGTAAGCCTGATTCTCTGGAGTATCTGTTCAAGCGAATTAGCGCCCTCATCCAGTATTTCCCGAAGAGATGAGGTCGGCGCTTCAATCTGATTCATTGCATTTCGCATCACGCGCACCAGAGAATCCTCGAAGATTCCGTTGCCGAAAAGGTCAACCGTCTCCTCAACAGGAAGATAAATCACATACACTTTGAGATTATTCGGGTCGACAAAGATCTTATCCAGCGAGACGTCAATATTGTCGCATCTCATGAACCCATTCCCCTTGACTTCGAGAACGACATCCAACAAATTCGAGAAAATGGACAGAAATTTATCCTGAGAGAGAGAAGGGAAAAACGTATCAAGCGGACGAAGGTTCGAGATATCGTAGACCAGCTTGTCTTTTCCGTTATGTATGACTCGCGTACACCGAACAAACCCTCGTTTCAGCTGACTTTGCAGCACTTTATACCCAACCGGAGAAAAATACTCGCGAGCCGAGAGAATGTACGCCAAACTCTGTGAATCTCGATACTCAACCCATTCTTTGCTCATACACGTCCCCTTTGTGTCGTCGTTCGATTGTCACGCCTATATCCTTTTTGCGTGCTTTCGTATGGCAATCAATGAAATTCCGCCAATAACCAGAACCGCAAATAGTGTGGTCGTCGAATAGAAGACCGGCTTGTTCTCGTAATATTTGACAAACACGGATTTGTCCTTAAATGTAAATGAATATTCCAATACACCTGTGCTGTTCCCCACACTGTCCTCCGCTTCAATTTGCAGGGTATACGATCCGAAAGAAGGAAGATCAATCGTATAGGAACCATCAGCATTCGCTTGCATCGTCCCGAGAATATCCTGAACAACTTGTCCGTCACCATCCAGCAGCGTAATGGTTGTAAAGTGATCGGCACTCTCATTGCCAAGACTTATATCCTGAAGCGAGACATCCAGCGTCATCTCTGACAAAAACGGTGATGCCTGCTTCTCTTCCGACAGCATTCTCCCGCTGATCGTATCCGATACGACCGGTACTGGCTCCGTCGCGTCAATATACATGTCAAAGACGATTTCTTTGGAAGTATTTCCCGCGAAATCCGTAACGAGCAGGTAGATTGTCTTCTTCCCATCCGTCAGGATCGGGTCATCCATATTCCAATTTCTTGACCCGTCCGCATCCGTCATCATGCAGATAACCTCGCTGACATTCTCATCCACAATATCCAGATGTGTGCCAAGAACGAATCCCGTCTTGTATACCTGCGGTTCGGAGAAGGAAAGCGTCGCAGAAGAGATGGTCGGCGCAGTCTTGTCAATCGTAATCGTCGAAGAGAAGTCAGGGGTAGCCCGATTTCCCGCCAGATCCGTTATGCTCGCCGTAAGCACATACATCTCGTCCGTCTCTATCGTAATTGCTTGATCATATGTTGTGCCGGATATAGCAAGTCGATTTGCCGACGAAATCTGTTCGACTCCATTGAGCAGAATCGAGATGCCATTCTTGTCCAGATTTACATCTTTGAAAGAAGCATCAAATATAACCGTCTGATTCGTAAATCCGTTAAATCTAGGCGTGACCGTCATCTCCGGCGCAGTCCGATCATATACGACCTGACTTGCGGCGGACGCGTCTTTCTGCGCAATCTCGTATTCATTTCCGGCAGCATCCGTGATCCGATACGAATATGCCACGATTCCTTCGGGAAGGACACTCTCATTTTGCGAAAGCAAGTATATCATTGTCGGATTCGTTGTATCCATGCCGCGGATTGTCGCCGTCTTACCCAGAATAGTGGCGCTCTGTACGGTGACATTGTGATTCGTTACAACGCCAAGCGTAATCGTATCCCCGTTCTTTGCATACCCTGCGTTATCCCCGTCAGACGAGATCTTCGTAACAGATGTAATCGGAGCGTAGTAAGTGATGCGGTTTATGCCCGCCGCATTCGCGTCCGATTTCGAAACCGGTGTGTTTCCGGCAACATCCGAACAGGTAAACGCAAATGTTACCGACGAAAGATCCAAAATGGCACCGTTTTGCACCACATAAGAAAGCGTATATGTCTTGCTGTTTGCGCCTGCCTGACCGGCAGCCTGGCTCTGCGTTACGCTCTGCCCGGCAATGCTGGCACCTCTGATCAGAATCTCGTGATTTGTCGTAAATGACACAAACACGATGTCCCCGTTCTTGGCAAATTTTGCCGTGTCATTTGCGTTATTTGTCGTTATTTGCAGATTCGTAATTGCTATCGGAGCATAATACACGATCGGAACGATTCCATTCGACTGCTCGGAAAGAGTCATGGGTGCATTCCCGGATACATCACTCAGTAAGACGGACAGCGAAAGGACCGCCAGATCCGCCGTATCCCCGTCTTTCACCGTATACGTAGCCACC
>JBPOHB010000149.1:0-10491 GCA_052036055.1 Bacillota bacterium
GAGAAAACGGGTCGAGGCATCATCTTATCTGCCGCAGGATTTCATAGTATTTTGATGACGGGAAGTCCAGGAAGTGGGAAGACAACGGCAGCAAGAATATTATGTGGACTGTTGCCCGAGCTATCAAGAGAAGAACAGCTAGATTTATTATGCCTGCGAAGTGTCGAACGAACACTTTGCCGGGAAGACCTATTATCACGCAAGAGACCCTTTCGATTTGTGCATCACACCTGTACGGCATCTGCACTCATAGGCGGGGGGATCAACCCGAAACCGGGTGAATTATCGTTATCTATGCACGGGATACTCTTTCTAGACGAGATGGCCGAATTTTCTCCGCGCGTTCTGGATTTACTCAGACAGCCTATGGAGAAGGACAGCATAACGATCTCTCGCGCCGGAAGTAAAGTTGTCTTTCCAACGAAATTTCTTCTGGTGGGGGCAATGAATCCATGCAGATGCGGAAAGTACTTAGATGCGCCATCCAAATGTAGCTGTAACGAGCGTCAGCGGAATACCTATTCGACAAGAATTAGCGGCCCGATCCTAGATAGAATAGACATTTTTACCGAATTGTATTTTGCACAGAGGAACACACTCATTGAATCGGCAATAGGAAAGAATACACATGCGACTGACCACATTCGAAAAAGAATTGAAGAATGTTGGCAAATGCAATATGACCGATGTGATCGACAGGGTGTGGCCCGAGTCCTTAATGGGAATAATCGCAGAAATCAGATCGCAGAAATATTCGAAATTCAGAACAAGACTATCGAATATGCGGTTTCATCTGCCGAGAAACTTATGATTTCATCACGAGGGATAAATCGCTTGCTGCGTCTTTCAAGAACAATCGCAGATTATGAGGCAAACAGAGATGTGAGTAAAGAGCACGTTTGTGAGGCGCTCCAATATCGATCTAAGCAAGGGAGATGAGATATGAACAATGAAACTGACTCAGTATTATCCAAAACCGCGGCGGATCTATATGTGTCGTCATTAATTTTGGACAATTCCTTCGGAGGACGCAAACTTAGGACAATCTTGTCCTTTCTTGAGGAGGATCCGATTTCTGTATTATTTAACGAACCCATACAAATTCGTGATAGCGATAAGATGCGAGTGTTTGGTGCAGATGAGCGATCCGAAATTCGAAGAGTCATATGTAATGAGAAAAGAAGATCATCGGCGTATAAGCAGGCGGAGGCTTGCTTGGCGAGAGGCATTGCAAGTACAAACAGATTTGATGTGCAATATCCGATCGCCCTTAAGCCACTTGAGGGAATGCCGATTGTTATTTATTCAAAGGGGAATATGGATCTGGTTGCAGCGAGAAGACCTCCATCTGTTGCTATCGTGGGAAGTAGGCAACCGACTCGTTATGGTGTGACCATAACGAGAGACATTGTTAAGGAATTGGCCCTGCAAAATGTCTGCATAATTAGCGGACTTGCCCGTGGCGTTGACACGGTGGCTCATGAAACAACACTTGAGGTGAAGGGAAATACAGTTGCTGTACTTGCCGGAGGACTAGATGATGTCTATCCGAAAGAGAATACGGCCCTCTTTGACAAGATACAAGAAAGCGGGTTACTCTTATCTGAGATGCCACCAGGTCAAAAGGCCAGCAGACGCTATTTTCCTGCGAGAAATCGAATTCTATCTGGGTTATCTGATGCAGTTGCAATTATGGAAGCAGGCGAATTCAGTGGCACTTTGCATACGGCAAGTTTCGGTGCAGCGCAAGGGAAAGATGTTTTTGCCGTTCCTGGTTCAATTTATTCACCTAATTCCGTGGGAAACCATAAACTGATTCAAGATGGTGCAGAGATACTTCTGTCATCACAAGACATTCTTCTGCGATTGGCGCATACGGTACTAATAAATGAGATGGCGGATTATGACTACAATTTTGAAAGAAAGCAACTTGAGAATAAGCAGGCGTCTGCACCGGAATCGTTGTCTGACGAACAGATCACCGGGATCATACAAAACGAACTTTCCTGCAAAGAGAAGTCGATTGACGAGCTTATCAAATGTACACATATACCTTTTGGAAGACTTGCATTTTCATTATCGGAACTTGAAATTGCGGGGCAAGTCATGCAAAGGGGAGAAAGATATGCTTTGACATTTCCCCGTATATGAAGTATATAATTGTAAATAGTCGTTTTTCATCATTGTGACTTGTTCGTGTTTCAAACGTAGCATTGCGTTAGCTGAAGAAAATAATAAGTAGCGTTTATCGTAGAAATGAGTGAAGATGAATAGAAAACTAGTTATTGTCGAGTCACCTGCCAAAGCGAAAACAATCGGGCGGTACTTAGGGAAAGAATATCGAATATCCGCGTCTGTCGGTCATATTCGCGATCTTCCATCATCAACAATTGGTGTTGATATCAAGCATGATTTTAAACCCACGTACATAAATATGAAGGGAAAAGAGAAGGTCATTCGCGAGCTTAAAGAGCTTGCAAGTGATTCTGAACAAGTATATATCGCAACTGACCCTGATCGTGAAGGAGAGGCAATCGCCTGGCATATTGCCAAGATACTTGGAATCGATGCGACTTCCGCTTGCCGAATCACATTTAACGAAATAACACAGAAGGCGGTTCTTGCAGCAATCTCTGCGCCTCGTTCGGTGGATCTTGATTTAGTTAACGCGCAGCAGGCAAGAAGGATTCTTGATCGACTTGTCGGGTACGAACTAAGCCCATTACTCTGGAAGAAGATCCGCAAGGGCTTGTCTGCAGGTCGTGTACAATCCGTCGCAACGAGAATGGTCGTTGATCGAGAAAATGAAATAAACGCTTTTATTTCAGAGGAATACTGGAATTTGACAGCCAATCTGACCCCCTTATCTGATCGGTTTCCATTTAAGTCAAGATATCATGGAATTCTTAAGAATGGGAAAATAGAGAAAGTTAAACTCTTGTCAAAAGAACAGACAGACGCGGTTATTTCATCATTGACAGGAGAGCAGTATATTGTCAACTCGATAAAGAAGGGGAGTAAGCATCGCCAGCCATTTGCGCCTTTTACAACAAGTACCTTGCAGCAAGAAGCATCGAAAAGACTGAGCTTCTCATCAAGAAAAACCATGAGTGTGGCACAACAATTATATGAGGGCGTTGAAATTGCCGGACAAGGGCAAGTCGCGTTAGTGTCATATATACGTACAGATTCTGTTCGAATATCGGATGAGGCTCTCTCCATGGCAAAGACAATTATTGAGGATCGATACGGGAAAGCATATACACTTTCTTCTCCGAGGAAATTTGCGAATAAGAGCTCAGCACAGGACGCTCATGAAGCAATACGGCCTGCACACTTTGAATTGTCTCCCGAATCGATTCATCACTCACTTAGTAACGATCAACTCAGACTATATAAGCTTATCTGGGAGAGATTCATTGCATCTCAGATGGCTAGTGCGGAAATTGACACCGTGTCTTTAGATGTTGCCTGCAAAAATCAGATATTTCGTTCACATGGAGAAACCGTTCGTTTTCAAGGCTATCTTCTTGCGTATGCAGATATTGCGGAGGATCAGACAGACGAGGATAAGGATTCGGGAAAAGAGAAGATTCCTGAGCTTGCGTCAGGACAAGTGCTTGACCTAATCTCCCTTCTGCCAGAACAGAAGTTCACACTTCCGCCGGCAAGGTACACCGAAGCAACACTCATCAAGGTTATGGAAGAAAAAGGCATTGGGAGACCTTCAACATATGCCCCGACAATTTCGACGATACTTGAGCGCAATTACGTTGAGAAGCAGACGAAATATCTGTGCCCGACAGAACTTGGCGGTGTCGTAACAAACCTTCTTTCGACTCATTTTGAAGAGATTGTCGATGTGGCGTTTACCGCCCATATGGAAGAACTGCTTGACGATGTCGAACTTGGCAGCAAAAATTGGGTGTCAGTCCTATCGGATTTTTACCCTCCTTTTCACGAGAAAGTACAGAAGGCTTCTGCTACTGTCGAGAAAGTGGAAATGAAGATCGTGAAGACAGGGGAGCATTGTCCAGACTGCGAAACAGGGGAGCTTGTTATCAAAGAAGGTCGATATGGGAAATTCATAGCCTGTTCCAATTTCCCGGAATGTAAACATACACAAAACATGGAGAATGTTGTGAAGGGGACGTGCCCGATTTGTGGCTCTGGACTTCTGTCTATGACATCGAGAAAATTTAAGGGTCGGACTTTCTATGTGTGTGACAAAAAAGGATCAGACCCTGTCTGCAAATTTATTAGCTGGGATCTGCCCGTTGAGGGCAAGCAATGTGATACGTGCGGAAGCTATATGGTTTGGAAGAAGTTCCGTGGTAAGACATATACAAAATGCGCAAATAAGGATTGTCCGACAAATTCGAAAAAGTCCAAAAAAATAGATACTTCTGATGAGAACGAAGAAGAGGAAACCAGGGGTTCGAAATGACAGATAAGAAAGTAACAGTAATCGGTGCGGGGCTTGCTGGTTGTGAAGCTGCTTGGCAGATTGCACGAGCCGGCGTATCCGTTGACTTGATCGAAATGAAACCAAATAGATTATCAGATGCGCATCATATGAATACTTTCGCAGAACTTGTATGCAGTAATTCTCTTCGGTCCAATCAGATTGAAAATGCCGTGGGATTACTTAAGGAAGAATTACGTCGGCTGGGTTCTTTGATCATGTCGTGTGCAGACGAGACCACGGTTCCTGCAGGCGGCGCACTTGCGGTTGATCGGACTTCTTTTTCGGAGCTTGTTACCCAGAGAATCCATGACCATTCGCGTATACACGTAATCAATCAGGAGGCTACAAGAATCCCTGAGGAGGGCGTTGTTATTATCGCGACGGGGCCCCTTACGGATAAAGAAATGTATCAGGATATCTGCCGCCTTCTGGGAGATCAGACACTTCATTTTTTTGATGCTGCTGCGCCCATTATTACGCTTGAATCCATCAATCGAGATCTTGTATTTGCTATGTCGAGATATGATAAGGGCGGTGCGGATTATTTGAATTGTCCTATGAATAAGGATGAGTATCTTGCTTTTTGGCAGGAGCTAATTGGCGCAGAGCTTGCCGATGTCAAAGATTTTGACAAGGAAACGGTTTTTGAAGGCTGTATGCCAATTGAGTCAATGGCAAAAAGAGGCGAAGACACGATGCGTTTTGGACCTCTTAAGCCAGTGGGCTTACTTGATCCGCGCACGGGAAAAGAGCCGTATGCCTGCGTGCAACTTCGACAGGACGATAGGGCGGCAAGCTTATATAATCTTGTGGGTTTTCAGACGCGGCTTAAATTCAAAGAACAAGAGCGCGTATTTCGAATGATTCCGGGTCTTGAAAATGCTGAGTTCTCAAGGCATGGTGTTATGCACAGGAATACATATCTCGATTCGCCTCGTCTATTGACCCATCAGTATTCACTGCGAAAAGATTCGAGAATCTATTTTGCTGGACAAATGACGGGTGTAGAAGGCTATATTGAATCGACTGGATCGGGATTTGTATGTGGTATGAGTGCCGCCGCACAAATCCTTGACAAAGATTTACCCTTTGTATTTACGGATCAGACGATGATTGGCGCAATGAGCCAGTATATATCTGACGAGAGTATTCGACATTTTGCACCTATGAATGCAAATTTCGGACTGATTTCATCTCTGCCAAATCGTGTTAGGGGGAAAAAAGAGCGTAATCTGTGCTATGCAAATAGATCCCTTGATTTGATTGATGAATTTGCCAAGAAGCTCTCTGCTTTTTGTGGAGAATATGTATAATTACATGTGGAAGAATGTATTTCCATTAGGTAGGAGTTGAGTATGAGTAAACAGGACAGATACCTTCAGACAACAGAACGCATATCTGACGACGAACAGGAGCACGGCCCGGTATATCGGTTTTTGAGTACATATTTTGGTAGAATGCTTCGTTTTTGTGCGACGAATCTGATGTTCATTCTATTTAATCTTCCCGCAATGGCTCTGGCCTTTATCGAAATTTTTATTTTCTTGCCACAGATCAGTCCAAGATTTGAGCTGGATGCATTCAGAAGTTACTTATCCGATATGGGAATCGCTGCCGCTGATGGTACTTCAACTTCGACAGGTGTATCTAGTTGGCTCTATATTTTGCTCATATTTTGTGTTTCGCTTTTTGTCGTGGGTTCTCAAATGGTTACCATTGGTCCTTTTCAGGCGGGACTTACATATCTGTATCGGAACTATGCAAGAGATATTCCAACGTTCATCTGGTCTGACTTCTGGTCTGCGACGAAGAAGAACTGGAAGCAGTCGCTTCAGGCGTCTATCATTGCTTTTGTTGTTTCCAATGTAATTTTACTGAATATTGCATTCTATCTGGGCGGCAACGGCAGATATCCGATGGTTTTTGCTACGATTTTTATCATGGCGCTTATTTTCTTCATCTGTATTCAGATGTTTGTCTATCCGCTCATTGTCTCTGTTGATCTGCGCCTTCGGGAGATATACCGAAATGCGATCATTTTCTTTTTGAGTCGCTTGCTTCCGTCACTGGGTATTTTCTTTATCGATCTACTGATTATCGTCGTTATTCCATTTTTCTTACTTTTCAGCACATACAATTTCGGATTAGTGCTTTGTTTCTTCTATTACTTATTTTTTGCTTTCTCGTTCACGCACTATCTGGGGACCTTCTTTGCCTGGCAGCAAATCAATCGATATATTGTTTTGCCGATGCAAACGCAAAATGAAGAAGCCGAAGAATAGCAAATGAAGACCCAAATATAAAGAAAGACCGTTTCGAAAGTACTTCGAGACGGTCTCCTTATTTACTAGCAGAATCATTACAACTGACCTACCAAGTCATCCATGGAATAGAGGCCGGGTTTCTTTTTGTCTAGGAATTTTGCAGCAGCAACGGCGCCTCTTGCGAAAACGTTGCGAGTCTGTGCGCTATGAGAAATCGTAATAATCTCTTCGGGTCCTATGTACATAATGCTGTGCTCGCCTACAATGTTGCCACCACGAATCGCATGCAATCCGATTTCTTTCTTCTCGCGCTTCTTACGCACATCGTGACGATCGTAAACGTACTCAAGTTTGTTATCAAGCGTCTGATTCACTTTGTCGGCAATCATGAGTGCCGTGCCAGATGGCGCATCTAATTTCTGATTGTGGTGCGCTTCGACAATCTCAATGTCAAATTCGGGATACAAAATGGAAGCTGCCTTCTGTGCAAGGCAGATCAACACATTGATTCCAAGTGACATGTTTCCCGAGTAGAATACGGCTGATGTATCGGCAAGTCGAATCAGTGCCTGTTTGTTTTCTTCTGACAAGCCGGTCGTACACATGACCAAAGGTTTTTTCTTCTCGTATGCAGCTTGAATCACTTTTTCAAATGCGGAAATATGAGAGAAATCGACAATCACATCATATTCTTCTTTCGCGTCCAAAATGCACGAATAGACGGGATATGAGCTTGTCTGCGTATTCGCATCAGAACCGGCAGTGATGATGATGTCCTCTCGTGAAGATACCATCTCTGTAATGACTTTTCCCATTTTGCCATTGCAGCCGTTTAGAAATACTCTGGTTACCGTCATCCGATTACTCCTCTTTTTGCGAGAATTTGTACTTGTCGATTGTTGCATAGAGCTTTGCAGCGCCTTCGGTGGACATTTCACATAGCGGCAGACGACAAGATCCGACGTTCCATCCCAAATAATTGAGTGCCGTCTTAATCGGTATCGGGCTGACATCAGAGAAAAGGGCTTTGATAAGCGGAAGCATCTCGAGCTGTATGGAAAGTGATTTCTTCGTATCACCTCGCAGATAACTGTGCACGAGTTCGCTTGTCTGCTGCGGGGCAATATTTGCGACAACGGAAATGACACCTTTTGCGCCAAGGGAAAGCATAGGAACAACAAGTCCATCTTCGCCGGAATAAAGAACCATATCATCACCGCAGAGTCTTACAATTTCTGGAACCTGCAACAGATTACACTCTTTAATCCCGACAATATTCTGGATTTCCGATAGGCGCTTCACCGTATCCGGATCGATGTTCAGGTTGGTTCTCGATGGCACATTATACAAAATGATGGGAAGTCTTGTCGCATCTGCCATTGCTTTGATATGGCGATACAGACCTTCCTGAGAAGCTTTGTTGTAATAGGGGGTGACAACAAGCAGGGCATCGGCGCCAGCCTTCGTGGCTGCCTGACATAGTTTTACGCCGTGCGCAGTATCATTGCTGCCTGTGCCAGCCACGACGGGAATGCGGCCAGCAACACGCTCAACAGTGAAACGGACGACTTCGATGTGTTCATAATCGGGCATGGTAGAAGCCTCGCCGGTGCTTCCACATACGACGATTGCATCTGTATTATTTTCGAGATGGAAGTCAACAAGCTCGCCCAGTTTTTTGTAATCGACGCCCTCCTTAGAAAAGGGCGTAACAATTGCGACTCCTGAGCCGAGAAAAACGGGCTTTTTCATGTTCATACCTCCATTTTTACGTTTGTTATGTGATTGGGTTATGGTTTTTTATAAAAACCCTGATGAAATCATAGCACCTACTATACACAAACGTCAATTCTATACTATAATTGCAACTTATGAGAACAAGTGATTTTTTCTATCAGTTACCAGAAGAACAAATTGCCCAGCATCCTCCTGCGATAAGAGGGATGTCGCGACTACTTACGCTTGACGGGAATACGGGGGAGACACAGCATTTGATGTTTTCACAGCTTCCCGATTTGCTGCAAGACGGTGATTGCCTTGTCATTAACAATACCAGAGTCATTCCCGCAAGACTGCTTGGACAAAGAGAAGACTCAGGTGCTGCGGTTGAGATTCTTCTCCTAAAAAGAGTGTCCATTGATACATGGGAGACGATAGTCAGGCCAGGGAAAAAGGTGAGAACGGGACATCGGATTGTCTTTGTTCCTGGAAAACTTTCTTGTGAAGTACTCGAGATTCTCGATACGGGAAACAGAATGGTTCGATTCTTTTTCTCTGGGATATGGGAAGAAATACTTGAAGAGGTAGGGACGATGCCTCTTCCTCCGTATATTCATGAGCAGCTTGCAGACAAGGAACGTTATCAGACAATTTATGCCAAGGACCCAGGTTCAGCCGCCGCACCGACGGCTGGTCTTCATTTCACTTCGGAACTGCTAGATATATGCAGGGCGAAGGGTGTTGTAATTGCCGAACTTACGCTTCATGTGGGACTTGGAACTTTTCGCCCGGTAAAAAGCGGCGAAGTGACAGAACATGTGATGCATTCCGAATGGTATTCGTTTTCGAAGGATTGCTCGGATAAGGTCCGATGTGCTAAGGCTAGCGGCAAAAGAGTCATTGCTGTCGGCACAACAAGCTGCAGGACACTTGAGACGGTTGCGGGGAAGGATAAGGAGATGATGCCTTCTTCCGGTTGGACGGATATCTTCATCTATCCGGGCTATTCTTTCAAATGTGTGGATGCAATCGTAACGAATTTCCATCTGCCAGAATCGACACTCATCATGTTGGTGTCAGCATTTTCGGGCAGAACAAATGTCTTGCGTGCGTACGAGGAAGCGGTTACCGAAAAATATCGTTTCTTCAGCTTTGGCGATGCAATGTTTCTTACAAAAAAAGAGGATGATATGCCGGGAATATCTGCTGTGAAAGAGGGATAATATGCAAAATAATGAAGGGAAACCACCTGTATGGTATGAACATATTCACACATGTGCGCAATCTGGCGCGAGACTGGGGCGTGTGCATACGCCACACGGTAGCTATATGACGCCTGCCTTCATGCCAGTTGGAACACAAGCAACCGTCAAGGGGATGTCGCCGGAAGAACTTTCCGGCATGGGAGCGGGGATCATTTTATCGAATACGTATCATCTTTGGATGCGGCCCGGAAGCGATATTGTCAGAGAAGCAGGTGGGTTACACGCGTTCATGAACTGGAAAGGTGCTGTTCTGACGGATAGCGGCGGCTTCCAGGTGTTCTCCCTTGCAAAACCGAAGGACATCAAAGAGGAAGGCGTGCACTTCAAGTCTCACATCGACGGGTCTTCTCAGCTACTGACGCCTGAAAAATCCATTGCAATCCAAAATGATTTGGGCGCAGACATCATTATGGCATTTGACGAGTGCACACCTTGGCCGTGTGATTACGGATATGCCAAAAATTCGCTCGAGCGTACGACTCGCTGGCTGGAAAGATGCGTCTCTTCGCATAAGCGCGAGAAGGAACAGGCTCTATTCGGAATTATTCAAGGCGGCACATATAAGGATCTCAGGCGCCAAAGCGCAAAGGAGATCACAAGCATAGATTTGCCCGGATACGCGATCGGAGGGTTGTCAGTTGGCGAACCAGGTGAGCTCATGTATGAGATGCTTGACGAGACTGTTCCACTCATGCCATGGGATAAGCCAAGATATCTGATGGGAGTCGGTACGCCAGACTATTTAATCGAGGGAGCGATCCGTGGGATCGATATG
>JBPOHB010000216.1:0-15485 GCA_052036055.1 Bacillota bacterium
CATCGAATCAACAAACCGTGGTGAGAGAGCCTATGATATTTTTTCGCGACTATTGAAGGAGCGGATTATCATCTTATCGGATGAGGTGAATTATGTCACGGCCAGCCTGATTACGGCGCAGCTACTCTTTTTGGAAGCCGAAGATCCTGATAAAGACATTCAGTTCTATATTAATAGCCCCGGCGGATCTGTGTCAGATGGACTGATGATCTATGATACGATGCAACACATTAAGCCTGACGTTCAGACGATTTGCATGGGAATGGCAGCATCAATGGGTGCCTTTCTTCTGACAGCGGGCGCAAAGGGCAAGCGATTTGTACTTCCAAATGCCGAGGTGATGATTCATCAACCATCGGGTGGAGCACAGGGACAGACGACGGATATCCAGATCGCTGCTCAGCATATTCAAAGAACGAAGAACCGACTCAATAAGATTATGGCAGAGAAAACAGGTCAGCCGCTCGAGAAAATCGTTCTTGACATGGAACGGGATAATTGGATGACAGCTGAAGAGGCAGTAGAATATGGTCTTGTCGACCAAATTATGGAAAAAAGAAATTGAGTGAATCAAACGGAGGAATAAAAAAATGGCTAAAGTAATTGGAATCGATCTTGGAACAACAAATTCATGTGTTGCTGTTATGGAAGGCGGCGAAGCAGTCGTCATACCTAACCCAGAGGGAAATAGAACCACCCCTTCAGTAGTTGCTTTCTCAAAAACAGGAGAAAGACTCATCGGACAGGTAGCGAAACGTCAGGCAGTTACGAATCCCGATCGCACCGTCCAATCAATCAAGCGCGAAATGGGCACAAACTTCAAGGTGTCAATTGATGACAAACAATATTCGCCACAAGAAGTATCTGCCATGATACTTGCCAAACTGAAAAGCGATGCAGAAGCGTATCTTGGACAAACAGTGACGCAGGCCGTCATTACGGTTCCAGCCTATTTTTCCGATGCGCAAAGACAAGCGACAAAAGACGCAGGAAAAATTGCGGGACTTGATGTTCTTCGCATAATTAACGAGCCAACGGCGGCATCACTTGCCTATGGCTTGGACAAAGAGACGGATCAGAAGATTCTTGTATTCGATCTTGGTGGCGGAACATTCGATGTATCGATTCTAGAAATTGGTGATGGCGTTTTCGAAGTATTGGCAACGGCTGGAAACAATCGCCTTGGCGGCGATGATTTCGACAACAAAATCGTTGATTTTCTTGTTGATACGTTTAAGAAAGAGCAAGGAGTAGACTTGCGCGGCGATCGTATGGCTATGCAGCGTTTACGTGAAGCAGCAGAGAAGGCGAAAATCGAGCTTTCTGGTGTGGCAACATCGAATATCAATCTGGCATATATTACTGCAGATGCAAATGGCCCCAAACATATGGATGTGACATTGACACGAGCAAAATTCGATGAGCTTACGCATGACTTGGTTGAGAAAACAATGGAGCCTGTTAAGCGAGCGATGTCGGATGCTGGCATGACGCCAAGTGATATTCAGAAGATCCTTCTGGTCGGCGGATCGACTCGTATTCCAGCCGTTCAGGATGCCGTTAAGAAGTATTTTGGGAAGGACCCATTCAAAGGGATCAATCCAGATGAGTGTGTTGCAGTTGGTGCTGCCATACAGGCAGCGGTACTGACTGGAGAAGTGAAAGGACTTCTGCTTCTTGATGTTACTCCTTTGTCACTGGGTATTGAGACACAGGGTGGGATTTTCACAAAGATGATCGAGAGAAATACGACAATTCCTTCAAAGAAAAGTCAGATTTTCTCGACAGCGGCTGACGGACAGACACAGGTAGATGTGCATGTTCTTCAAGGAGAAAGAGAGATGGCTTCATATAACAAGTCTCTTGGAAACTTTGTTCTTGATGGAATCGCACCGGCGCCACGTGGTGTTCCCCAGATCGAGGTTACCTTTGACATTGATGCGAATGGTATTGTCCATGTTACGGCAAAAGATATGGGAACGGGTCGTGAACAGAAGATCACCATCACAGCCTCAACAAATATGACGGAAGATCAGATTAAGTCGGCTGTTGCAGAAGCGGAACTTCATGCGTCGGAGGACAAGGCTCGTAAGGAAGAGATCGAAATCAAAAATCACGCAGAATCTTCTGTTTACCAGACAGAAAAGACACTAAACGAACTGGGTGATAAGGTAGATCCTGCTGATAAGGCTCCTGTCGAAGAAGCGCTTGGCCGACTGAAGGCAGCGATTGCCGCAAATGATTCTGCCTCGATGAAAACCGAGACCGAGGCTGTTCAGCAGGCTTTCTACAAGGTTAGCGAGAAGCTTTATTCACAGGCAAATCCAGGAGGCGCTGGTGCACAAAATCCAGATGATTTTTCTGGAAATGCGGGACCAGATGCGGATACATCTTCTGAAGGCTTCAAAAATGCCGGTGGAGATTTCTAATTTAGACTGACATATAGACGTCTGGCGTATGGATGGCAAAGTATTTTGCATCCATACGCTTGCGTTTGACAGAACACGAATAACGCAGCAATAAGAGGAGGAAATACCCTTGGCAGAGCAAAAACGCGACTATTATGAAGTTTTAGGTGTTGCAAAAGGTTCATCTGAGGAGGATCTGAAAAAGGCATACCGGAAACTCGCCAAGCAATATCATCCAGACCTGAATCCGAACGATAAGTCGGCGGAGGCTAAATTCAAAGAGGCAAACGAGGCCTACGCTGTTTTGTCAGATCCCGAAAAACGCCGTCAGTATGATCAATTCGGACATGCGGGTATGGATGGTCAAGGGTTTTCCGGAGGGTTTAACGGAGCAGATATTGATCTGGGAGATCTTTTTGGCTCGATTTTCGGCGGCGCATTTGGCGGTGGCGGAAGACGCAGATCCGGGCCCGAACAAGGTGCGAATCTTAAGTATGGTTTGACTCTCGATTTTATGGAAGCCGCTTTCGGCGTGGATAAAGTCATTAGTATCAGCAAAGAAGACACTTGCGATGTATGCAGCGGAAGCGGAGCAGCTCACGGATCAAATCCGGAGACGTGCCCAACCTGTAAGGGAAGCGGCCGTGTTCAACAACAGTCTCAGACCCTTTTCGGGATGACGATGGTTACAAGAGATTGCCCTACCTGTGGAGGCAAAGGAACAATTATCCGAAATCCATGTCCTGCTTGCTCGGGACGCGGAAGAAAAGTCAAGAAGAAGGATTTGTCGATCCATATTCCTGCTGGAGTGAATACGGGAGATATGCTTCCTATTCGAGGCGAAGGCGAGCCGGGACTTCGTGGTGGACCTTACGGAGATTTATATATTCAATTCAAGGTTAAGCCACATCCTGTTTTTGAGAGAAGGGACAATAATACCTTCTGTGATGTTCCGATTACCGTTGCTCAGGCAGCTCTAGGTGCTGATATCGACGTGCCAACCATAGATGGAAATGTCACGACGCATCTCAAAGAAGGCACGCAGCCCAATGATACCTATACGATTCGCGGGAAAGGGATTCCATATAAGAATCGTCCGAATGTACGCGGAGATCATACATGCCGTTTTGTCCTTGAAGTTCCATCCCATCTCACAGATGTTCAGAAGGAGGCTCTTCGTAAATTCGATGAGACGCTGACAGATAAGAACTATCAAAAGAGGGAAGGGTTCTTCAAAAAAGTGAAGGATATTTTCGGTAGATGATATGCGGTGGATAGAAATAGTAATTGAGACAACATCGGATGCATCGGATGCAATCTGCGAAATGTTGGCACAACTTGGCGCTGACGGAATTGCCGTCTATGATCCAGAGGAAATTAAGGGGATTATTCTTTCGCCGGATTCTTTGTCGTATGCAGATGACGCCTTTTTTGACGCAATGAGTGACACGGTAAATATTCGAGCCTATTTTGCCGAATTCGCAGATGGAATTCGCTTAGGCGCAAAGGCGGATGAGTACAAATCGCCAGATGGCGTCGGAAAAATATACGGGCAAATTGCGTCTGGCGTTCATAGCCTCGAAGAGGTCCTGTCTATCATTTTGCAAGAGCTTGAGAGAATCAAGGAATTCCTTCCAATTGGAAAGGGTTTTACGGAGTATCATTATGTGCAAGACGAGGATTGGGCCAATAGCTGGAAACAGTACTATGAGGTACTTGCGATATCTCCGCGCGTCACAATCTGCCCTTCCTGGGAGCAAGTTGATAAGAAAGATGGCGAAGTAGTTGTCATGCTTGATCCGGGCTCGGCTTTTGGGACGGGGACGCACGAGACGACGTCGATGTGTGCCGAAGTTATTGACGAAATCATTACAAAGGATGAAGTGGTGCTTGATCTCGGCTGCGGTTCGGGAATTCTCGCTATCATAGCTGAGAAGCTCGGAGCGGCGTACGTTGAAGCTATTGATATTGATCAGTTGGCGACAAACGTTGCCGTGGATAATTGCGTGAAAAACGACGTGAATGTCGTTTGCCACACAGGTGAACTTTGTGATGCGCATAGACACGACTACACGCTCATAGTTGCCAATATAATCGCCGATATTCTTGTTTTGCTTTCTCCTCAGATTGCAGACTATCTTGCACCAGACGGGCATTTTCTGATCAGTGGGATTATTGACACAAAGGCGCAAATGGTTCTTGCGGCATGTGAAGCTTCTGGACTCACGGTTATACAATCGAAAAAAAAGGGCGACTGGCATGCCTATTTGCTTAGTAAAAAGCATCTCGTGTAGGCCTTTAGAGCCGATGGAAATGCAAGCTTTCTTGCGTCTTCCATTTGAAAAAAAGCACCCATTCCCGCTTCGTTGTCCCGAAAATTACATAGGGATGACGAGGCGGTTTTTTCTTTGATTTTGACATGGTATCCAATCATCTCCCAACGCAAATGTGAGAAGACATGTGACGAATTCTCAAGTTTTGTAATGGCAAGATCGCTCATTTGTGTGACGGCAAATACCCTCATGACCCATTCTTGTATCTCTTTTTCAGAGAGAAGACCTGGGAGGCTGATGAATTCGTTTAAGTTGGCAAGCAAACCGTATGTGGGCCGTCTGGAGATGTATATTTTGTCTTCGTATGTTAGCACAACAATCGTATATGAAAATGTGGGAATATCCTTTTTCACTCTTCTGACCGGAAGCTTGCTTGCTATATCGAGCAGATTTGCTTGACATAGGAGGGACAGTGGACAGTCTTTACAGTGCGGGATTCCTGGCGTACAAATCGTCGCCCCCAAATCCATCACAGCCTCGTTAAAGTCTCCGGCTTGCCCTGTCGGTAAGTATTCTCTGACGACAGAAGTGATTTCCTTTTTTGCCTGAACATCTGTCGGGCAGACAAAAATGGCAAAGAGGCGAGAGAAGACGCGAATGACGTTACCGTCTACAGCAGATTCGTCTTTCCCAAATGCTAGAGACGCGATAGCGCCAGCTGTATATGGACCAATACCCGGAACGAGAAGAAGATCGCTCATATTCTGTGGAAGTTTGCCAGCAAAGTGTTCTACACAAAAGGCGGCGCCTTCGTGCAGATTTCTTGCACGGGAATAATAGCCAAGTCCTTCCCATGCCTTGTAAACATCTTCTTGTTTTGCGCCTGCGAGGCTAGGAATATCTGGGAAGAGATCCAAAAAATGGTGGTAGTAGGAAATGACCGTGCGTGCGCGGGTTTGTTGGAGCATGGTCTCAGAAACCCAAGTTCCATAGGGTGTCCGATTCTGTCTCCACGGAAATTCACGGCGATTCTCATAAAACCAATCAAGAAGGATTTCCGGCATTTTATCGAGTATTTTCGTATTGTTTTCCATGTGTCTATTGCTTCCCCGCGAGCAGTTATGTCTATATCAACGAAAAAAGTATACATGATATTTTGTATCTTTGCACACTTTGTACGTCCAGCTCTTGACAGACATTTTTTTCTGAGGCATACTTCGATTATATATAAAGAAACTTTTGATCAGGGATAGTAACTTTTTGTCGACCGATAGCAGAGAACTGCACCTAGGCTGGAAGTGTGGTACGGACAATAGAAGTGAATGGGCCTGTGAGGGTGACCCGAATGTTACGTGTGATCCATTGCACGTATTCAGTAGGCGTCGACGGGGACTTCACCCGTTATCAGGGAAGCATGTATTTTGTACATGAGATGAGTGGGTCGGATCGTTTGGATCAGATCAATTTGGGTGGTACCGCAGGTGTTAAGGCTCCTGTCCCTTGTTTCGCAAGGGGCAGGAGCTTTTTGCGTCTTCCCGTTTATTTACATTTCGTTATGTGTACGTTCAGCAAAATAGTGAAGCGTACAAAGAAAGGAGCAAAAGATGTCTAGAAAAGTACCGAAACGCATTTTTTTAACGGAGGATCAGATGCCAACCCAGTGGTACAATATGCGAGCCGATATGAAAGAGCAGCATGATCCGTACATTAATCCGGGTACAATGAAGCCTGCTGTGCTGGAAGATTTGCTTCCTGTTTTTTGCACAGAACTGGCTAAGCAGGAATGTGATAATACGACGCGCTATGTTGACATACCAGAAGGCATATTAGATTTCTACAAAATTTTCCGCCCTTCACCGGTTATTCGTGCATATGAGCTTGAAAAAGCGCTTGATACGCCGGCAAAAATCTACTATAAATTTGAAGGCAACAACACATCGGGAAGTCACAAATTGAATTCAGCTGCCGCGCAAGTCTATTACGCGAAGAAGCAAGGTCTCACTTCCCTTACAACAGAGACAGGCGCGGGACAGTGGGGAACCGCACTTTCAATGGCTTGTGCCTATTATGATATGCCGCTTACCGTATTCATGGTTAAGGTTAGCTCTGAGCAGAAACCATACCGAAAAGCAGTTATTGAGACTTTTGGCGCGAACCTAATCCCTTCTCCATCGATGGAGACACAAATTGGTCAGAAGATCCTTGCTGAACATCCCGGTACAGGCGGAAGTCTTGGGTGTGCAATTTCGGAAGCAATTGAGCGGTCGGTAACAACGCCTGGCTGTCGATATGTGCTTGGCTCTGTCCTTAACCAAGTGCTTCTGCACCAGTCGATTATCGGGCTTGAGGCAAAAATGCAGATGGAAATGGTTGACGAGTATCCGGACATCGTCATTGGCTGTGCTGGTGGCGGCTCCAATATGGGCGGCATTATGGGTGCATTTATGAAAGATCGCCTTGACGGAACAAAGAAACCATATTTTATTGCTGTTGAACCGGCTTCCTGCCCATCCATGACGCGCGGCAAATATGCTTATGACTTCTGTGACACGGGTCACGTTACGCCGCTGGCCAAAATGTATACACTGGGCGCTGATTTCATTCCTTCTGCCAATCATGCGGCCGGGATACGTTATCATGGTATGTCTCCGATTCTTTCAAAGCTTTATCATGATGGCTATCTCGATGAAGCAAGAAGTGTCGAGCAGACGAAGGTATTTGAGGCAGCCAAATTATTTGCAAAGTACGAGACAATTCTTCCCGCACCGGAATCCGCGCATGCCAATCGCGCTGCCATTGATGAGGCGCTTAAATGCAAGGAAGAAGGAACGGAAAAGACCATTCTCTTCAACCTTACGGGAACGGGATACTTTGATATGCAGGCCTATATGGATTACGAATCAGGGAAAATGACGGACTATATTCCAACCGACGCGGATTTGGCCGTCGGACTTAGCACGCTTCCTAAGATCCCCGGAATCCAAGAATAAGAAAATTCTACTGTATTTCTTATCGAAGTCGCCCGTGCAAATCATCATGGGCGGCTTCGTTTTCTTATGAGAAGTTAAGCGAAATCAAAAAAGCCGACCCGTGAGGATCGGCTTTTCGGTGAATACGAGCATTGAAGTTGTCAGGATTTGGAAGGGATAAATGGCGAGATTGCATTTGCGACACTGCTGATTGGCATTGACTGCAGCCAGATACGCCCTGGACCCGTAAGTCGAGTGTTGAAAATGCCTTCGCCGCCGAGAACCATATTCTTTATGCCCTTAACCGCCTCTATTTCCATTGAAACGGTCTCGTCCATCATAGAAAGATAACCCGTATCTATTAGCATTGACTCGCCCGCTTTAAGCGTGTAGTCAGTTATTGAACCATCAACTTCAATGAATGCAGTACCCTGTCCGGATAACTTCTGCATGATAAATCCTTCTCCACCCCATAGACCGGCCCCGATTTTCTTCTGAAAATGAACGGAAAGAGTGACGCCTACATCGGATGCAAGGAAAGCAGATTTCTGTACAATCATGTTCGCGCCAGGCGTAATCGTTATGGGAACAATGGCACCTGGAAAACTAGACGCAAATGCAATCAGACCTGGAGCTCCCGTTGCGGTATATTTGTTCTGGAACATGGCCTCGCCGGAAAACATGCGACCAAGTGCTTTTCCGATTCCCCCATTACTGGTGGTCTCCATCTTCATGTTGTGTGACATCCAGCTCATAGAACCGCGCTCGGTAATAACCGTCTCATTCTCATCGAGGTTGCAAATAACGACCGGAAGGGGCGTGCCTTTAATCTCATATTTCATGAATTGCCTCCTATTAGTGATGATTTGTGTGGGCTTCGATCTATGTTAGATTTTAGCGAGAAATCATAAAAAGATCAATGATGATTCCGTTAATTTGCAGGATCCACCGCAAATCTATGGATTGACTCTTGTCCAGACGAAGTGGATAGATTATTCTACGGTTAGCGGATGCTCGGAAGATGAGCGTATTCTATGGATGTGAAATGAGGAGAATATGACAAGACTATTTACGGAGCACAGGATATCGCCTGGCACAAAAACGTATGAATTTTCTGGCGAAGATGCAAAGTATCTATCGGATATACTTCGTATGAAGACGGGCGAGGAGCTGACACTGTGTGATCAGGCAAGAAATGATTGGCTGTGCAGAATTTCATCACTTACAAAAGAGCGTGTCTGTGTCGACATTATTGAGTCGAATGAGAATCACGCGGAGCCGCCGTATGAAGCTGTCCTCTATCAGGCATTTATCAAAGGCGAAAAAATGGAATTTGTTATTCAGAAGGCGGTGGAGCTTGGCGTATCGCGAATCGTTCCTGTTGCATGCACAAGATCTGTTGTGCATGTAGATGCGAAAGATGCGCGTAGGAAAATTGAGCGTTGGCAGAAAATATCTCTTGAGGCTGCCCGTCAAAGCGGGCGAGGTATGATTCCGCCAATTTGTATGCCGCTTACATTTTCGGATGCGATTAAGGAGTCGACAGCTTCATCTGATCTCGTATTTCTTCCTTGGGAAAGTGAGAAGAATGCCTCTCTGTCAGATCTTTTCGCGATGCAAAACGAAGCCTTTTCTTGCGAAAAGCATCAGAATAAACCACGCATCTCCTTTTTCATCGGACCAGAGGGCGGATTTGATCCCGTCGAAATCAGTCAGGCAGAAAATGCCCGAATTCCTACCGTTACGCTGGGTCCGCGAATTCTTCGGACGGAGACCGCTGGGCTTGCCGTACTTTCGATGATGATCTATCGTCTTGAACTGAATTGAGGTATAATATCATGATGTCGGAGCTTCGCTGTGACAGCGAATATCTGTTATTTCAATTGGTGGGAGTATACTTATGAAATATAGTGTTCCAAAGGGAACGAAAGACATTCTTCCGGAAGAAATCTATCGTTGGCAGAAAGCCGAGCGAGTATTTATGGATATATGCGAGAGGTTCGGATACAGCGAGATTCGTGTCCCGACTTTTGAGCATACGTAATTATTTCTGCGGAGCGTCGGGGATACAACGGATGTTGTTCAGAAGGAAATGTATACATTTCAAGATAAAGGTGGCCGTAGTATATCCCTTCGTCCCGAAGGTACGGCAGGCGTGGTCAGAAGTTTCATTGAACATGGTATGGGATCTCTGCCTTCTCCGGTTCGTATGAGTTATAACGTCACAGCATTTCGATATGAGAATGTGCAAAAGGGAAGATATCGCGAATTTCATCAGTTCGGTCTGGAGGCATTTGGCGTGAAGGGCCCCGCAATCGACGCCGAGATTATTAGTGTTATTGCTTTGTTTTTTGAGAAGATGGGGTTATCCCAGACGCGACTTTGCATGAACAGCTTCGGATGTCCAACATGCAGAAGTGAGTACAATTCGATTCTTCGTGAATTTTATCGCCCGTATCTTCCTAAGATGTGTAGCGATTGCAAAAACCGTTTTGAGAAGAATCCACTGCGTATGCTTGACTGCAAGAATGAATATTGTCAGGAGCGTTCGCACGATGCCCCGAAACTACTGTCTCACCTGTGTGAGGATTGCAAGGAGCATTTCGAGGGGCTCAAGACTTGTCTGGATTCTCTTGGCATTCCCTACACAATTGATCCAAGCATTGTGCGCGGCCTCGATTACTATACCCGAACGGTTTTCGAGTTTGTTTCAGAACACGTCGGCACGCAGGGGACTATTTGCGGCGGCGGACGGTATGACGGTCTTGTCGAATCAATGGGCGGGCAGTCTGTCCCAGGGATTGGATTTGCCATGGGTGTGGAACGTTTCTTGATGGAAATGGAAGCACAGGGGCTAACACTTGAGAAGCATCAGCCCATTCGCTTATATATTGCAACATTTGATGCCGCCGGACTATTGTATGCGCAGAAACTTGCCTATCGTCTGCGTAAGGCAGATATTGGTTGTGAGACGGATCTTATGGATCGTAGCTTCAAGGCACAGCTCAAATATGCCGGGAAGAAGGATGTTCCGTATCTTCTCGTTTTGGGTGAGGATGAGATCTCTTCGAATCGTGGACGTATCAAGCGTTTGTCAGATGGAACCCAGACAGAAGTAGATCTTCAGGACATGCTTGTTCTTGTGGATATGCTTGCAAAACCAGAAGTCTGACGGAGAAAGAGGAATTACATATATGGCAGAATCAATGTATGGACTAAGTCGCACAATGCGCTGTGCTGAAGTCTCTTTGGAAAACATAGGAGATTCTGTGACCCTCATGGGTTGGTGTCATAAATGTCGTGATTTGGGGGGGCTGACTTTTCTGACTCTTCGCGATCGCTCCGGGGAGATTCAGCTTGTTGTGTCTCCAGATAGTGCTGACGAGGTTAAGGAGAAGACGGCAAAGGTTCGCACGGAATATGTTCTTGCGTGCGAGGGAATCGTTCAGAAGAGAAGTGCACCCAATGCGAATATGAAAACCGGCGAGCTTGAAATACTCGTTACGAGTCTTCGCATTTTGTCTGAAGCATTAACGCCGCCCTTTTATATCGAAGAAAATGTAAATGCCAACGAACCACTGCGCCTGAAGTATCGCTATTTAGATCTTCGCCGACCAGATATGCAACGAAATTTGATCATGAGACACAAAATAGCAAAATGCGCCCGCGATTACTTTGATGCGGAGGGGTTTCTGGATATAGAGACACCTATGCTCGGCAAGAGTACTCCTGAAGGCGCACGGGATTATCTAGTACCGAGCCGTGTGAAGAAAGGATCATTTTTTGCACTTCCTCAATCCCCACAGCTATACAAGCAGCTACTCATGCTATCCGGATTTGATCGGTATATGCAAATTGCCAGATGTTTTCGGGATGAAGATCTTCGCGCCGATCGTCAACCAGAGTTCACCCAGATTGATCTGGAGATGGCATTCGTTAATGAAGAAGATGTCATGAAAGTCACGGAAGGATTTCTCCAGAAGGTATTCTGTGAAGTTATGGATATCCATATCAGCCTTCCGTTACAGCGGCTGACCTGGCGTGAGGCTATGAATCGTTTCGGTTCAGACAAACCAGATCTTCGCTTTGGGCTAGAATTGATTGACATATCGCAGACCGTTAAGGATATTCCGTTTCCCGCTTTTGCAGAAGCCATGTCCCCAGGCAGAAGCGTTCGAGCTATCTGTGTTCCTGGCGGAGCAGCGATGACAAGAAAAGAAATTGATGCTCTTGCCGAAGTGGCGAAAACGTATCAGGCGAAGTTTCTTTCGTGGCTTTCCATCTCGCAGACGCCGCGCGGCTCTTTTCTGAAATATCTTTCCGAAGAGCAAATCACATCGATTGCTGCGGTTACAGGCGCAAGTGAGAATGATTTGGTACTGATCGTGGCGGATAAAGATGAAATTGTTTTCGCCGCCTTAGGAGCACTTCGCTGTGACATAGCCAAGAAGATGAATCTAATTGCGGAGAATACGTATAATCTTCTATGGGTTACACAGTTTCCCTTGCTCGAATATAACGAGGAAGCTGGCAGATATGTTGCTATGCATCATCCATTTACAGGTCCAATGGACGAAGACATAGACTTTCTTGACACAGATCCCGGGCGGGTCCGCGCCAAAGCATACGATATCATTTTAAATGGAACAGAGCTTGGCGGAGGCAGTATACGTATTCACGATCTCGACCTGCAGCGCAAAATGTTTTCGTTACTGGGGTTTTCGCCCGAAGCGGCATATGAGCAATTCGGATTCCTGCTGGACGCGTTTTCCTACGGTGTACCGCCACACGGAGGCCTCGCATTCGGTCTTGATCGGATGGTTATGCTAATGACAGGCAGCAAGAGCATTCGCGAAGTAATTGCTTTCCCCAAAGTCCAGAATTCTTCCGACCTCATGACAGAGGCGCCTGCGCCGGTAACAGACTTACAACTAGATGATCTTTCCATCTCGCTTACGGAGGATAAAACAAAATGAGTGATGACTTTGAAAAAACAGACAATCTGCTCCCTGACGAGCAGATGCATTCGGATGAATCAGCAGACGGTTTACTAAGCGATCAATCATCAGAAGACAGACAGAAAGAAGTGCAATTATCGGGCACGGAAGAGACGGACGATACGCATGTGTTGCCAGAAGATAATATGCCCGCGTTAGAACCGAATGCTTCTGAACCAGAAAGCTTTGTCATACGCCGCGTCCGCACGGAGCCCGAGAGCAATTTACCTCCGAAAGAGCAAGAGAAGGGCTTCATGTATGCCTTTCTTGATACCCTGCGTTTCATTTGTTTGGGACTCATCATCGGTATATTACTGGTGGTATTTGTCATCCAGCGAAATGACGTCTATGGATCTTCCATGGAGCCAACGCTTCATCAGGGCGATGCTGTTTTCGTGGAGATGATTTCTGCATATACGAATTCCTTTGACAAAGGAGATATCGTAACGATAGATGCGACGGGAATGGAAGGATACGACCAGAAAGAGAAGATCATCAAGCGTATAATCGCAGAGCCAGGCGATACGGTTTCTATTTATGACGGACAAGTCTATGTTAATGGCGTACTTCTGGAAGAAGATTATCTTGCAGATGGGACGAAAACGTATGTAAATGCTGATGGTGTTGCAAAAGGCTATGATGAGATTACACTTGGAGACGATCAGTACTATGTCTTAGGAGACAACAGAGGTGCAAGCCTTGACAGTCGTGTCCTAGGTCCAATCTCCGAAGATCAAATCAAGTCCAAGGTTATTGCGAAGATCTATCCGTTCGACGACGCAAGGTTGTTCTAAAAGAATTTCCCGATTACAGTTGTGTCTTCCCCCTATTTATGAGACAGGATGCGTGAAAAACATTGATGAACAGACAAGAAAAAATACGAAATTTCTGCATAATTGCACATATAGACCATGGAAAATCTACGCTTGCAGATCGCTTGATCGAGCATACAGGGGTTCTTGCAATTCGTGAGATGCAAGCGCAGATTCTTGACAATATGGATATTGAACGGGAACGTGGGATTACGATCAAGGCGCAGGCCACAAGGATGAACTATTTGGCGGAGGACGGTGAAATATACGTTCTCAATCTCATCGATACGCCTGGACATGTCGATTTTAATTATGAAGTGTCACGAAGCCTAGCGGCCTGTGAAGGCGCGATTCTTGTCGTAGATGCTGCACAGGGAATAGAAGCGCAGACGCTGGCAAATGTCTATCTGGCCATAAACGCTAACCTTGAGATTCTTCCGGTCATTAACAAAATAGATTTGCCATCTGCCCAACCTGAACTTGTACAAAAAGAAATCGAAGACGTCGTTGGCATAGATGCAAGCTATGCTCCCTTCATATCAGCCAAAAACAACATTGGTATAAAGGAAGTTCTCGAAGGAATTGTCAAATATCTTCCGCCACCAAACGGGCCTGAGGAGGCCCCGCTGAAGGCGCTCATTTTCGACTCGAAATATGACTCCTATAAAGGCGTTGTAGTCAATGTGCGCATCATGGAAGGATCCGTTGCGCTCGGTGACAAAATCAAAATGATGCACACGGGCAAAGAGTTTGTCGTATCCGAACTTGGCATTTTCCATCCGGGCGAATTCATCCCGAGAAAAGAGCTCCTCACGGGAGAGGTCGGCTACATTGCGGCATCAATCAAAAATGTTCGTGATACAGCCCCTGGTGATACCGTTACGCTGGTAAACAATCCGGCGCAAGAGCCGCTTGTGGGGTATAACAAAATACAGCAAATGGTTTTCTGCGGGATGTATCCGACAGACGGAGCCAAATACCCCGATTTGCGCGACGCACTTGAGAAGCTTCAATTAAATGATGCGGCACTTTCCTTCGAGCCCGAAACCTCAGCGGCGCTAGGATTTGGTTTTCGCTGCGGTTTCCTTGGACTGCTTCATTATGAAGTTGTGCAGGAGCGCCTCGAGAGAGAATTCAATCTTGACTTGATTTCCACGGCACCATCGGTAGTATACAAAGTATTCACGATATCCGGAGCCGAAATGCGTATGGATAATCCCTCGAATATGCCCGATCCAAGCTTGATTGATTGGATTGAAGAACCGATGGTGAAATGCACAATCATGACCCCGAAGGAGTATGTCGGAAACATAATGGAACTATGTCAGGATCGCCGCGGCATCTACCATAATATGGAATATATGGATGAAATTCGCGTCATTTTGCACTATCGTATGCCGCTCAATGAGATCATATATGACTTCTTTGATGCTCTGAAATCACGGACCCGTGGCTATGCATCTCTCGATTACGAGATCGATGGCTATGAGAAATCGGATCTAGTGAAGCTGGATATTCTGCTAAATGGTGAGGTGGTTGATGCTTTATCATTTATTGTCCATCGCGAAAAAGCATATGCACGCGGACGCCGTATGACGGAGAAACTGAAAGACAATATTCCGAGACAGCAATTCGAAATCCCCGTACAGGCATGTATTGGCGGCAAAATTATCGCCCGTGAGACCATCCGTGCTTTCCGAAAAGATGTCCTGGCCAAATGCTACGGCGGTGATATAACGCGCAAAAAGAAACTTCTCGAGAAGCAAAAAGAAGGGAAGAAGCGCATGAGACAGGTCGGAAGCGTCGAGGTACCACAAGAAGCGTTCATGAGTGTACTTCGACTCGATGAATAACGTTCTTTCCTGGAAATCCGCTTGGAGCAGACCAATTGAACAAGCGCAGTCGTTACTGTGACGAAAACATAGACTTGATAAATCGTATTCGCTCGTGTTACTATATGTAAGGTTTTCACTCAATGCGGATATGGTGGAATTGGCAGACACGCTGGATTTAGGTTCCAGTGCGA
>JBPOHB010000021.1:0-1777 GCA_052036055.1 Bacillota bacterium
TCCCTTTTTCCCAGAAATTTTCCCAGATTTTCCATAGTAGAAAATCTACAATAAGGCACTTCATTTATTTTGGAATAGTACGCAAACTTTTCAGCTGTCTTCTCAGAAGCATCTTCTGACACAATAACCAAAAATGCGGCACCCGAAGAAACAGCTAAAACGGATGCATCCGTACCAGATATCGTTTTCCCGGCACGCGTCGCCAGCCCCAAAAAAGATAGTATCCTATCTTCCGTCGGAATCGTCTCAGGGATATCAATCTTGCACTTATGGTTTGTTTTTGTCATCTGCTGTTATTGCTCCTCACTTGTATCAACAAGCTTATTTGCCTCGTTTAGTAGTTCACTTATGACTTCCGAGCTAATATCCGTCTTCAGTCCTCTTTCGAAACGATGCGCTTTGATTGCCTGGTTGAGGCAGTCCTTGTTTTTGCACACATATGCCCCTCGACCCGGTTTCTTCCCGGTGCTATCGATCTGGACTTGACCGTCTGCCATCATTACGACCCTCATCAAGTCCGACTTATTCGCTCTTTTTCTGCAAGAAACACACATTCTCTGCGGTATCTTCTTCATTTGAGGATATCACCTCCGTCATTCCTGTGCAATCTCTTCACCAGAAACCGAACCTTCTGTCTGCTCCCCGTCTGGCTCCTGCTCAATCTCATCTGCAATCGTAAACTGCGACATAAGATTCTCCTGAATTATTTCACGAATTTGTGATTCACTCTTTATATCTATTTTCCAACCAGTCAGACGTGCGGCAAGTCGAACATTCTGCCCTGCGCGTCCAATAGCCAGAGAATACTGGTGATCTGGAACAACAACGCGTGCGTTCATCTCACGCGAACCATCCTGCTTCGTCATAATTTCTGTATCGACATGGATTACCTTTGCTGGCGACAGTGCATTGCTTATGAAGATTGTCGGATCTTGATCCCATTCAATTACGTCAACTTTCTCCTGACCTAATTCATCCATAACAGCCTGAACACGAGCGCCACGCTGTCCCACGCTTGCGCCAAGTTGGTCAACATTCTCATCACGCGTCGCAAACGCAATCTTTGTCCTTGATCCTGCCTCACGCGCAATCGATATAATCTCAACGATTCCAGATGCAATTTCCGGCACCTCTTGCTCGAAAAGTTTCTTCACAAGATTTGGATGGCTCCGAGAAATATAAATAACCGGTCTACCGTTATGTTCTTCTACCTTAAGAATCAAAAAGCGCATGTGCTGGTTAAAATTATACTTCTCATCCTTTACCTGTTCCTGACGAGTCAGCGTTGCCTCCGCACGACCAATGTCAACAAAAACAAATTTACTGTCTTTACGCTGAATCACGCCAGAAGCCAGTTCACCGATTCTGCCAGAAAATTCGTTTTGGATACGCGTGTGCTCTGCCGAGCGCAGTTTCTGGTTGATAGCGCTTTTGGCGGCATTTGCTGCAAGACGGCCAAGAGACTCAACCGGTATGGTCATTTCAATTGTGTCTCCCTCTTCAAGCTCTGGATCAATTGTCTTTGCCTCTTCAAGCGAAATTTGCAGTTTCGGGTTATCAACGACGGTAGCCACCGTGCGAAGCTCATATACATACATTTCGCCGCTCTCGCGATCTATTTCTGCAAAAACATTATCGTTTTGTCTTGCCTCAGAAAACTCGCGCTTAAATGCAGCAACAATTGCCTCTTCAATCGCTTCGAAAAGCACATCCTCGTCAATTCCTCTTTCTTTCGCAAGCAACTTGATTGCCTCAATCAGTTTCTCGTTCATCCTTC
>JBPOHB010000034.1:0-2962 GCA_052036055.1 Bacillota bacterium
TGCGGCTCTTCTGGGTGCCGAGGAATATGGCTTTGCAACGGGACCACTGGTTGCACTTGGCTGTGTCATGATGCGCGTATGTAACCTTGATACATGCCCAGTAGGCGTTGCGACGCAAAACCCTGAACTTCGCAAGAAATTTGCAGGCAAACCGGAGCACGTCGTCAACTATATGCGCTTCATTGCGCAAGAGATGCGTGAAATCATGGCAGAGCTCGGGTTTAGAACCATTGATGAGATGATCGGTCGCACCGACATGCTTCGTGCGGATCAGGCGATTGATTTCTGGAAGGCGAAAGGACTCGATCTTGCTTGCTTGCTGTATCAGCCCAAACTCGATTCGAGTGTCGGTCGCTACTGCACCATGAAGCAGGACCATAAGCTTGAGGATACACTGGATCAACAGGTACTCATTCCATTATGTCAGCCTGCTCTCGATTCTGCGAAGAAGGTGCGAGTCACACTGCCGATCAGAAACACAAACCGCGTAGTCGGTACACAACTCGGAAGTGAAGTGACACGAAAATATGGGCCGACAGGTCTGCCCGAAGATACAATCGAGGTTCTTTTCAAGGGATCAGCAGGACAAAGTTTTGGAGCATTTGTTCCGAAGGGTGTCACACTCAAGCTCGAAGGGGATGCAAATGATTATATCGGCAAGGGCTTGTCTGGTGGTAAAATTGCCGTATATCCAGACGCCTCCGCAACGTTTGTTCCGGAAAAGAACATTGTCATCGGCAATGTTGCGTTCTATGGTGCGACAAGCGGAGAGGCCTACATTCGAGGGATATCCGGAGAACGCTTCTGCGTACGAAACAGCGGTGTATCTGCCGTTGTTGAAGGCTGTGGTGATCATGGCTGCGAATATATGACGGGAGGTCAGGTAGTCGTACTTGGATCTGTCGGCAGGAATTTTGCCGCTGGCATGTCTGGTGGAATCGCTTACGTCCTCGACGAGGATGGTACTTTTGAGACTCGCTGTAATAAAGAAATGGTCGGCATTTCTGTACTATCCGCTACTGATGATATTTCGATTGTCAAGAAGATGATTGAAAAGCATATCGCGCATACGGGAAGCAAATATGCCAAGAATATTTTGGATCATTTCGATAGCTTTATTCCTAAATTCATCAAAGTTCTTCCCAAAGACTATGCGCGCATGCAAGTGGCCATTTCGGAAGCAAAGGCATCAGGTCTTGAGGGTGAGGCTGCTATGCTTGCCGCGTTTGAAGCGGTTGGCAAATAAGCGAGAATTCGAGAAGCAATCGTAAGGGAGGATATAAGAATGGGCAAGTCCACTGGATTTATGGAATATGCTCGAGAACTACCCGTAGATAGGGAACCGCTCGAGAGAATGAAGGACTGGAAAGAGTTTCACACACATTGGGACGATGCAAGTCAGCGTCAGCAAGGTGCTCGGTGTATGGATTGCGGCGTACCGTTTTGCCATATGGGTCTGTTGATTAAAGGCGCAGCATCAGGGTGTCCGATTAACAATCTGATCCCTGAATGGAATGATCTTATATATAAGGGTTTGTGGGAGGAGGCTCTTGCAAGACTCCAGAAGACAAACAATTTCCCGGAATTTACCGGACGCGTTTGCCCGGCTCCATGCGAAGGATCCTGTACGGTTGGCATGCATGATCCGCAGGTCACTATCAAGGCGAACGAATGCTACATCATCGACAAAGCTTTTGATGAAGGTTGGGTTAAGCCTGTCGTACCAGCTGTTTTGTCGGGAAAAAGAGTGGCGGTGGTTGGCAGTGGTCCAGCGGGTCTCGCCTGTGCCGATCAATTGAATCGGGTTGGGCATGAGGTCACCGTGTATGAAAGAGCCGATCGCCCAGGCGGACTACTTATGTATGGGATTCCCAACATGAAGCTTGATAAATCTGTTGTTTTGCGACGTGTCAAACTGATGGAAGAATCAGGAATTCGCTTCATTACCGGCGTTGAAATCGGCCGAGATATTCTGACAGAGACACTTCGAGAGGAATATGACGCGGTGGTCTTGTGCGGCGGCGCGACAAAGCCAAGAGATCTTCCGATTGAGGGAAGAAATCTAAACGGCATATACTTTGCCGTTGACTTTCTTCGCGGGAATACAAAATCACTTCTTGACGAAAACAAAATGAATGCAGTCGGAAATTCTCGTGCAGGCGCGGCAAAAAGCGTCCCTGTCACGGCAGAAGGCAAGCATGTCATTGTTATTGGCGGCGGCGACACGGGAACGGACTGCGTTGGAACCAGTATCCGGCACGGTGCAATATCCGTAAACCAGATTGAGATTATGCCGCGTCCTTCCGAGGTTCGTTCCGCAACGAACCCATGGCCGCAATGGCCGTTCGTCCTGAAGACTGATTATGGTCAAGAAGAGGCAATCGCGCTTACAGGATCAGATCCTCGCACGTGGCTCACAACGGCAAAAAGATTTGTCGGCGACAAGGATGGAAATGTGAAAGAGGTACATACTGTTTCAGTGAATTGGGAGAAGGATGCCACAGGTCGCCTGATTCCCGCAGAAGTTCCAGGTAGTGAGAAGATTTGGCCGGCCGAGCTGGTCCTTCTTGCCATGGGCTTTCTGGGACCCGAGGATACAGCACTTACATCAGCAGGTATTGCGCGAGATGCAAGATCCAATGTTTCGGCAGAGTACGGCACTTTCACTACGAACCTCAAAGGCGTTTTTGCTGCAGGCGATATGCGCCGGGGACAAAGTCTGGTTGTTTGGGCCATTAACGAAGGAAGAGCAGCCGCGCGCGAATGCGACGCTTTCCTGATGGGAACAAGCTACTTACCATAGACGAGAGACGATTTACACATGCGGCGACCGTGATGCAACAGGATTTGTATCACGGTCGTTTATTTTTCGGCCAATTTTGTCCCCGGGAAAAATTCCTCTCGCACCCAAAACCGCACGGAAGAGCCTTGTCCCACAAACTACCCTCTCCCCACTGCGGGA
>JBPOHB010000264.1:0-5861 GCA_052036055.1 Bacillota bacterium
ATTCGCGAAATTGCAACGATTAAGGTTCTTGGGTTTCGAGACAAGGAAGTATCTGCCTATGTGTATCGGGAAAATACGATCCTGACAATACTGGGAATATTGACCGGGCTTCTCCTCGGAATCGGACTTCACAAATTTGTCATTCAAACAATGGAGGTCGACAACATGATGTTTGGGAGAATTATTACCCCAATGAGTTATGTATACTCCATTTTGCTCACCCTGTTTTTCTCCATCGTCGTGAACGTTCTCATGTATTTCAGACTCAGAAAAATCAATATGGTGGAGTCAATGAAGTCCGTAGATTAGCAGATCTGATTTTTCCCTCTCTTCTTGGATTCATACAAATTCGCGTCAGCTTCCTGAACCATCTCAAGGGAGTCAATCTGATCGCAGTAGCTCGATGTCCCCAAACTGATTGTCATAGAAGGATAACTGCCACGGTATTTTAAGGGTGTTTCTGAGATAAGTAGTCGTAATCTTTCTGCTAGCTCAAGAGCACCCTTTCGATCCGTGTCGGGAAGAATGATTGCAAATTCATCTCCGCCATAGCGGAAAGCATAATCGGAAGAACGGATATGCGAAACGAGAAGATGTGCAACATGTCTGATTGCCGCATCTCCGACAAGGTGACCAAAATGATCATTCACCTCTTTAAAGGTATCAATATCAATCAGAAGTAATGAGAAGGTTGCTGAATAGCCGCGTCCGCGCATACGAGCGTAGATTCTGGCGGTTTTGCGAAGTGTCTCATAGAAATATCTTCGATTATATAGGCCGGACAACTCGTCGATGATCGAAATCTCTTTAAGTTTCTCATTAGCGACGGCGAGTTCGTGATTAAGGCGTTCCAGCTCCTCTTCGGCTTTCTTGAGATTGGTGATATCGCGTGATGTGCCCCAAGTCCCTACGATTTGGTTGTTAGCGTCGTAGAGGGGATACTTGGATGCGGAGAACCAGACAGATTCCCCGTTCGCTTTAGACCATTTTTCAACGCGGCCAAGAATTGGCTCGCCAGTCCGCATGATTCTCTGTTCGACAGCAGCGGCGGCTTCAGCAAATTCTGGAGGATAGAAATCGTAATCCGATTTGCCTACCAAATCATGGGGGTCATCATAACCGAATTGCTTCGCGTGAGCCTTGCTATTCAGAATAAATGTACTCTTACAATCCTTGAAATAGATGGTATCCGAAGAATTTTCCATAATGGTCCGAATTAATTGACTGTCACCCAGATTACATACACTTATTGGTAAAGAGGCGTCACGTGGTGCGATAAAATCGTCTTGAGAAAGGTGATCCTTAGTCATGCGGCCTCCCGAATGAATTATTTTTTACTAACACGAATACATTATATAACGAGACGGGAAAAAGTACACAGGAAAACTAAGAAAAAGTTTATGAAAATTTCAAACCTCATAAAGAAAGTATTTGTCAAGAAATAGACAGATATTTCAAAAATCGTTGTATAATTAACTGAGCCTTTCTTAAGATGGGAAAGGCTCATAAATGGATTACTTGAGCGGAGGCATGCAGCAATGAAGAGGGTATTGTTTGACTTAGGCGAGACGTTATTCATGACATCAGCAGTCACCTACAAAGCCCTCTCTGATACACTCGAAGAATTTTCCCTCCTTCCGCTGGACGGAGCATCCTTGCAAGCGAAAGTGGGATACACCGATAAAGAAATCTGTATGGCATATTTACCCGAGAATGTGGATTTATGCTCCTTTCACAAGGCGTATCTTCGCAACGAATTGGCGGCCGTTGCTTCGGTTGGCAAAATGGGTTCAGATATTGTCGAAATGCTGACAGATCTCGCCGCCGCAGGCTTTTTGCTATATGTAATTACGGATCGAAGTGATAAATATCTGAAGACGGTCCTTCGCGACATGAAGATTGAGTCTTTCTTTGCGGGGTCGATTTGCAAGAAGACGGAGGCCGCGCGGATTCGCGCTGTTTCCGAACTGCTCGAAACGGATGATCTGGCAGTTTTTGTCGGGGATATGCCTTCGGATATTCTTTTTTCAGCAAAGATCCATCGTCCTTCCATTGCTGTGTATTATGGTTTTGGCGAAGCGGAGGAATTATCAGGTGCAACGTATGTGGCAGAGAACCCGGATGATGTTGTAAACAAAGTGATTCAGATTGATGCATACCATTCGGTTATGCAAGAACTGATCATAAATCGGCAAAACAGGATCATTGGGATAAATGGTGTTGACGTCTCCGGGAAAACCTTTTTCACATCCAATTTGAAGAAATACCTGGATACGAAAGAAATACCGTCGGTCATCATTCATTTGGATGATTATCGGAATCCTTTTGCAAAGAGATACCATGGCGAAGATGATATGGAAGCGTATTATTACAACGGGTTCAATTACAAGAAACTCATTTCGGAAGTGCTCGAGCCATTATCAGAGAATGGCTCACTGGATACGATTATTTGTTGCCTGGATTTTGAGGCAGACCGATATGATATCGAGCGACATTACAAGGTTGACTCGGATACGATTCTTCTTATTGAAGGGGTTTTGATGTTCAGAGAACCGCTGATTGATTATATTGAAGGGCGCATTTTTTTGCAGACAGATTTTGACGAGGTAATTTTTCGGGCGACCAGACGAGATCAATCGGATCAGAGACAGGAAATTGTCGATTTATATAACGACAAGCTCATTCCTGCTCAGAAGAAATATATTAGGCAGTATTGTCCAGCGGAAATCAGTGACATTATAATCGAAAATACCTACTACCGACGACCGGAGGTAGTCATTAAGAAAAGAGAAATCATTTAATTGGATAGGATCGACGGAGGGCAGAAATGGGAAGAGCATTTTTACTTAGTTGTCATATATGCAGTTATAAGAAAGAAGTACACATTGGAATATCTGGAAACGAAACGGCAGAGAAAGAGCGATTATTGGAAATGATCCGAAAGGGTGCATATGGCGAGGATATGCAGACGTTCATTTTGCATCATCCGGAATCAGAGATTACCGCATTTCAAGCCATCTTTGCCTGTACACAGTGTGGGAATATTGAAGAAAGAATGCGGATATGTCTGAAAGACGCTGACGCCTCATTTGTATATCGGAATTACTGCACAAAATGCCGTGGGCGTATGGCACATGTTCACGATGCGTCAAATGTTCATTGTCCGAATTGTAAATCGCCGATGGCAATCTCCCAGAGTTCCTCATGGTAGCATATTTCTGTCAAAAAGAAGAAGGATACCATACGTGCATTTTGGTTACCTCGTTGGATTTCCAAACGTAGGATCGTAACGTATACTATCAATCGTGAGTTGTAAGAATAGGGTGAAGAGGCGATATTTGTGAATGTATTGACATACGGGGAGGATCAGATCATGGGAAAAGGTAAAGCACTGATTATCGGATGTGGCGGGGTTGCCTCGGTAACAATCCATAAGTGTTGCCAGAATAGCGATGTCTTTAAAGAGATATGCATTGCAAGTCGAACGAAAAGTAAATGCGACAAACTGAAAGCAGAACTATCAGGTGGGAAAACCAAAATTATTACCGCAACCATTGATGCGGATGATGTTGATAAACTTGTTTTGCTGATCAATATTTTCAGTCCAGACGTTGTGATCAATCTTGCGCTTCCCTATCAGGATCTGACAATTATGGAGGCTTGCCTCAAGACGAAGACGCATTATGTTGACACGGCGAATTATGAGCCAAGGGATATTGCGAAATTTGAATACAAGTGGCAATGGGATTTTTCGGACCGATTTAAGGATGCGGGTCTTACCGCACTGCTTGGTTGCGGGTTTGATCCGGGAGTGACTGGCATTTTTACGGCATATGCTCTCAAACATCATTTCGATGAAATTCATGAAATTGATATTCTTGACGCAAATGCGGGCGATCACGGGTATCCGTTTGCGACAAACTTCAATCCCGAAATCAATATAAGAGAAGTCTCGGCACAGGGCAGTTATTGGGAGAATGGTTCATGGGTCGAGACAGAGCCAATGGAAATAAAAAGGGAATACGATTTCCCTGAAATTGGAAAGAAGGATATGTATCTTCTGCACCACGAAGAAATCGAGTCTCTTGCGAAAAATATACCGGGCGTGAAGAGAATCCGATTCTTCATGACCTTCGGGCAGAGCTACCTCAATCATCTCAAATGTCTTGAAAATGTTGGCATGACATCCATTGAACCGATTGAATTTCAGGGCCAGCAGATTGTCCCTTTGCAATTTCTGAAGGCAGTCTTGCCCGATCCGGCATCTCTTGGAGCGAGAACCAAAGGGAAGACGAATATTGGATGCATATATAAGGGAATTAAGGATGGGCAGGAAAAAACGTATTATATTTACAACGTCTGTGATCATGAGGAATGTTATAAAGAGGTTGGCTCGCAGGCAATATCGTATACGACAGGTGTGCCGGCTATGATCGGCGCAATGATGATTCTGAAAGACCTGTGGAAGAAACCGGGCGTGTATAACGTGGAAGAATTCGATCCGGACCCCTTTATGGAAGCCCTTACAAAATGGGGTCTCCCCTGGAAAGAAAGCTTTGATCCTGGTTGCGTGGATTGAAGCGATGGAAGAAGAGAAATACTTCCTTGGCTTGCTAGATGAGAATTTGAAAACGCCATACTATGCAGTTGATGAACAGAAGCTTGCTTCCAATCTGACTTTGCTTGCGACTCTCGCCAAAATGACGGGGTGCCGCGTCTTGCTCGCGCAAAAAGCATTCTCCATGTTCTACTTCTATCCGCTTATCGGACAGTACCTTCACGGGACAACGGCAAGTGGATTGTTTGAGGCGCGACTCGGATTTGAAGAGATGCATAAAGAGAACCATATTTTCTCGCCAGCGTATATTCCGGCAGAATTTGACGAGATAACGGATATATGTGATCACATTATTTTCAACTCGTTCTCGCAATGGAAGCGATTCCGCGGTACATGCCTGAAGGCGGGAAAGAAGTGTGGAATACGCATTAATCCGGAGTGCTCGACACAGGAACACGAAGTGTATGACCCCTGTGCAAGGGGATCACGTTTAGGTGTGACACATGAGCACTTTGAAGAGAAAGAATTAGCGGGAATAAGCGGTCTGCATTTTCATACGCTATGCGAGCAAAATGTAGATGCCCTTATTCACACGCTTCAGGCATTCGAAAAGAATTTCGGTAAATATCTTTACCAAATGGAATGGCTGAATATTGGCGGAGGACATCACATTACCCGCGAAGATTATGATTTCGGTCTACTGGTCGAGACTCTGATTCGGCTTCGAGATACATATGATGTCCAGATCTATATTGAACCAGGTGAGGCAATCGCACTCCAAGCGGGTTTTCTGGTCTGTGAAATTATTGATGTCATAGATAACGATGGAAACATTGCGATACTTAATGTGTCTGCTGCTTGCCATATGCCGGATGTTCTTGAGATGCCATACCGTCCGGAAATCATAGGAGCGGCTAAACCTGGCGAGAAACAATATAACTATCGGTTGGGTGGGCCAACCTGTTTGGCAGGAGACATCATCGGCGAATATGCCTTCGATCATGCACTCGAAATCGGCGAAAAGCTGATTTTCAAAGATATGGCACACTACTCAATGGTTAAAAATAACACGTTTAATGGTATGCCACTTCCTTCAATTGTTGCAGTTGATAGAGACGGCAGGCTCAAGGTCGTGCGAGAATTCGATTATCAGGACTTCAAAGGAAGATTATCATGATCCTTGTAAACTGAATGATAGGGCCACTATTTATAGGGACTCATGATCTTTTTGGTGATATTTTCTGGAGAATCGTCGTTCTTCCCATCAAGATCATCAAGGGTAATATTCGATAAATCGATCGGA
>JBPOHB010000058.1:0-10356 GCA_052036055.1 Bacillota bacterium
GTATCGCAATCCCTCGCACTGGGCGATTGTTGATCCCCGATAGATCTGGCACAAAAAGCCGCAGGTGCATTCATAGGTGTGATGAAGAGGAAGAACCGACAAGAAAACATCTTCGGGCCCGATGTACGTCATAGCGCACATCCCTTCAAGGTTTGCCGTTATGTTTCTTTGTGAAAGCATGACTGCCTTTGAACGGTCTGTTGTTCCTGAGGTAAATAGTAATACTGTCATTTCTTCGGGATCAAGAGGTGCATCAATAAAGAGTCGATTCCCATCGGTTACCAGTTTTCTCCCTTCGGACAGAAGTGTATGAAAATCCAGCACATCTGCTTGCGTGGGCGCGTCCATGCAGATGAAGTGTTTTACAGATGAGATCTCGGACTGAATCGAATCAATTAGTCCTTGCTTTGAAACGGAATATATGAGGCAATCGGCTTGCGACCGATTGAGAAGTCCTGCTATCTCCTGAGGCGGGAGTTCTTTGTCAAGGGGGACGATGACACCCGTTCCGTTTGTCACGGATAGATACGATACATACCACTCGTATCTCGACTCCGAAAGAATTGCCACGCGACTGCCTAATCCAAGAAGATTCGAAAGAGCAGTCCCCATTGATTCGACGTCTTCACCAAATTGTTTGAAAGAGACATTCTCGTATGGCATGCCTCTCTTCTTCTTAATCATAAATGCGGTCATATCCTGATACAGCATGACGCTCTGTGTCAGCATATCCCGGAGATCGGTTATTTTTCGCACTTCATAGAGAGGAATATTCTTCATTCTACTCGCCCCTTCACGATCGGAATTTGCCCTGGACAGACTAAAATTAGTATACGGCATGCAAAATGGAGATTCAATGCATCAAAAATTGATAGTTTGTTTCTTCTTTCCTTCGAGAGAATATAGACTTACGGTAGCATATAGTTTCCAAGACGATCTCTATACGTCTTTGGCTGGTCAATTTTATGAGAAAGTGTCAACCAGAATTCTCTTCCGTGATTCATATGCTCCAGATGCGTCAGCTCATGCAGAATTACGTACATAAATAAGTCGTCAGGAAGTAATGCCAGATAACCATTTAGTGATATATTTCCAAGCGATGAACAGGTTCCCCATCTTGATGATGAGAATCGTATGTAGACTTTATTCGGTTTTTTCCCCACATATGTATCGAGGAAATGAGTAGCTTTCTTACGAAGCAGGTCTCCATAGATTTTCTTCTGCGCATCGGAGAGAACGGGTAGACGTTCCCGCTCAATCGATTCTTTTTGTTTGCATAGGATCCAGTTCGACTTGCTGTCCACAAAAACATCAATTCTTCGCATGCTCAGACACAGGGGAGCAAGCACCTGTACGGTATTCTCATGCGCAATACGCAGCGTAAGGGTTTTACGCTTGCTAAAGATGATCGTATAGGGGATCTTGCTGACACGTGATATGTGTTCAGATATGATTTCTTTGCGCAGAATCATCTTATTTTATCCGACAGTCAGGATTATTCGCATAGCCTTTGCTGATCGCCATTTCGGCACGTTCCTTTGCTTTTCCGCCAAGAGCCAGCTGATCCGATATAAACTGCGGATGTGCATTCAGGAAATTCTGCATAAATTCTTTAGGCGCCAACATAAAATCCATTACGAGGTCATATTGCTCTTTTGTAATCTTGCTCGTTGATCTTGCTTCATCAAACAAGTCGCTTCCAACGGATACAAAGCTGTGAAGTCTGATGCCCTCGTTAAGGAGTGCCTCTTCACCACCCTGTTTACGATTAATGATCGCAATCGTTTCTTGCATATCTGCTCCAAACTCGCGAATGACCGGTATCCACGCACGCAGATAGCTCGACGCTTCCGTCACTAAATCAGCTATATGAAGCGCTTTCTTTCCGGCAAGTTTTGCTTCATAGATGGGTATCGTCTCTGCGAAGTCCGCTGAGGTATAGACAGCTTGAAGGTCTTTGAATATACAAAGATGTGGTTTATGCATCAGATATGCCGGCAGAATGGAAAAGAAGAAGTCTCGTCTTTCACCGCCTGATATGAAGTCGAAATCAATTTTTTCCGCCTCATTTACGATTCGATCCGTAACCATACGGAATATTTCGCATGTCTCATACATTTTAACGAGATCACCAAGGATAAATTGTGGGAAAGCAATCCGATCCGCGGCTGCAGACTCTTCAATCAGCAGCAGAAGATTGGACGCGTCTTGTTCACTTCTGTAAAGAAAATGTGTATTAATATAGAAAGGCCCGAGTGTTCCGGATGTATACCAAAACGGCTGTTCCGGATCGCACACGCGGATCGCATTCGTGGAAAATAGAGCTTCTATAATCGGATTATTCATAAAATGATACCTCGTATGGAATCTACCATACCCTTTCTGAGATTGATGGCACTATTCCCAGAGCTTCAGTTGTCCCGTTAAGCTCCTTATATCCGAAATCGCATTGGCTTCTGCATATGCTTTCAGATCATTAACAATCTTCTCACATATACCCGGATGAAGTAAAGAGGCTGTACCGATTTCTACTGCAGAAGCACCGGCAAGCATAAATTCGACAACATCCCTTACCGACATGATTCCACCAACACCAATAATGGGAATGGAGAGCACTTGGTAGCATTCGCTAATCATCCGAAGTGCAATCGGCTTGATGGCAGGTCCCGAAAGCCCCCCCGTATTGTTTTGCAAAATGGGGCGGCGCGTCTTTATATCAATCGCCATTCCAAGTAGTGTGTTAATGAGAACAACGGCATCCGCTCCAGCTGCCTCAGCAGCAAGTGCCATTTGTGAAATCGAAGTAACATTGGGAGTAAGCTTCACCCATAGTGGTTTGTTCGTTCGTTTCCGAAGGATACTGACAAGATCAAATATCGCCTTATCCGATGCTCCGATCGTCATACAGCCCTCTTTCACATTGGGGCAAGACAAGTTCAGTTCAATCGCATCAATTTGCACCTTTTCGTCGCCTAGTCTTGTAACCATCTCGATGTAGTCATCTGTGCTGTGTCCGGCGACGTTTGCAATGATGCTTGTTCCAAGCGTCTGCATGTAGGGAAGTTCATCCTCCAAGAAAGATTGTAGACCAGGGTTCTGGAGACCCACACTATTGAGCATACCCGAAGGCGTTTCAGCTACTCTGCATCCAAGATTTCCCTCGCGGGGAAGAAGCGTAAGGCCTTTCGAACAAATGCCGCCAATTTTTGCAAAATCAACATAAGTCGCAAGCTCCCTGCCGAATCCACACGTTCCCGAAGCAAGTGTTATGGGGTTTCTCAGTGTAAGATCACCTATACGAACAGATAAATCTACCATATTACCTCCTTCGCATCCATAACGGGGCCTTCTTTACAGCAGCGAACATGATGAAATTCGGTCGCTTCATCTCGCGTCTTAACTTTACATGTACAAACAAGACAAATACCGATCCCGCATGCCATTTTTCGTTCTTGCGACACCTTACAGGTTAAGCTCTTCTCTGTTGCCCATTCAGATACCTTTTTCATCATGATCTCAGGTCCGACAACAAAAACAGTCGATTCCGAAAGTTCCTCTTCTGACAATTGCGCTAGTGCATCCATGACATTTCCTTTGATTCCATAATCACCGGAATCTGTCGAAAACAATGCACGGCAAGCAATTTTTTCGCACTCCTCTATCAGAAAAGCGTCTTCCCTGCTTCTGAATCCATTGATACACGACACGGGAATCCCAAGCCGTTTGGCATAAGTAAGCACAAAATAGAGTGGGTATATCCCTGTTCCACCACCAACTGCAATGATCTTCTTGACCCCTTCAAAAGCAAATCCGTTCCCAAGGGGGCCCAGAACGTCAAATACATCTCCTATTTCGGCCTGCGTGATTTCCCTTGTTCCATCACCAACGACGCGCACGCCTATGGAAAAGGTTCCTTCATTTGAGTCAACCTCGCAAATGCCAAATGGTCGCTTTAAGAAATGGTCACATGATATATTCACAAACTGGCCAGGCTTAGCCATATTTGCAATTTCTTGGCACTGAAAAGTCATCATAACATTTTCTTTGGCAAGAGTCCTTTTTGAAAGAAGCCTGACACTGTACTCTTTTTCCATGGAAGTCTCCTATTTAAGTAACATCTTGTTTTCCGGCGGGGTCTCATTCTGAGGGAGATGATTCAATCTTGTCTTGGAAACAATGTCCGCGAAAACAGATAGCTCATATGCAATTAGGTCACTCGGCCGAATGTCTCGCTCAAGGCACTCTATGACAGCAACGAGCGTGTCAAGCGACGTAATTGTCGGGACTCCGTGTTCGATGCATGTTCTGCGCAAGCGGAAGCCGTTATTAACCATGACTGAACCATTGGACTCTGTATTTACAAGCAGTCTGATAGAACCGTTTGCCACATAATCACTTGAATTAGGGTGTGCCTCTTCAAGTTTGCGGACAGTATTTGTTGGTATACCTGCTTTGTTTAAGTAATTTGCTGTACCACCCGTTCCATACAATTCATATCCCAATTTCAGGAGCTTTTCGGCAAGTGGAATCAGATCGGCTTTGTCACTGTCTCTTACTGTTAACAGAACCCCTTCACCACGATTGGGGAATTTGAAACCTGACGCAAGTATGGCTTTGTACATTGCCTGAGCATAACTGGTCGATAGACCCAGAACCTCTCCCGTGCTTTTCATCTCCGGCCCAAGGCTTACGTCAACATCGTGAAGTTTCTCAAATGAGAATACGGGCGCTTTTATCGCATACACATATGGATACCTCGCAAAGAGTCCCGTGCCAAACGAGAAATCCGAAAGACTTCCGCCCAACATGATCTGTGTAGCAACATCAACTATCGGAATGCCTGTAACCTTACTGATATAGGGGACTGTTCTTGACGAACGTGGATTCACCTCAATAACGTAGACCTCATCATTAAAGAGAATAAATTGTATGTTTACAAGACCAATAACATGAAGAGATAACGCCAAGCGGCGCGTATATTCAACAATCGTGTCGCGAATTCGATCTGGTATATAAGCAGGGAAAATCGATATCGAATCGCCCGAATGTACGCCAGCTCTTTCGAGATGCTCCATGATCCCCGGAATAAGTATATCTTTTCCATCACATACCGCATCAACTTCAAGTTCAACACCGCGCAGATATTTGTCAACCAATATAGGATGTTCTTGCTCGACAAGATTGATGATGCGCATATATTCGACCATTTCCGTATCGTTATATACGATGGCCATTCCCTGTCCACCCAGAACGTAAGAAGGTCGAACCAACACAGGATATGTAAGCTCGTTAGCCGTTGCAATGGCTTCTTCCGTTGTGAAAACGGTACTTCCGCTGGGTCTTTTAATCTCACATTCTTCAAGGATTGCATCAAAACGCTCTCTATCCTCTGCCGCATCAACCATATCGGCAGATGTACCAAAAATCGGTACGCCCATCTCCGAAACGGCTTTAATGAGTTTAATGGCTGTTTGTCCTCCAAACTGGCATATGCACCCGTCTGGTTTCTCATTTTCGATAATGGCACGCACATCATCAGGTGTTAGCGGCTCGAAATACAAGCGATCCGATGTGTCGAAATCCGTCGATACAGTCTCGGGATTATTGTTTGCAATAATGGCTTCATAACCTAGCTTACGAAGCGCCCAGACGGAATGAACCGAGCAATAATCGAATTCGATTCCTTGACCGATGCGAATGGGCCCTGATCCTAATACAAGAACTTTCTTTCGGTCTGTTCGCGTTGCTTCATTGAATCGATCAAATGTTGAATAGTAGTACGGAGTAATCGCCTTGTATTCTCCTGCACATGTATCAACCATCTTAAATGTGTGATATAGATTCAGTTCTTTTCGTCTTGCGCGAATATCGGCTGTCTCGCTCGCTGTAAGCTTTGCGATATATGAATCTACAAATGCCATTTTTACGGCCTTGATCAGCAAATCATCTGTCAATTCAGCGCCTCTTGAACAAGCAATCAGCTGCTCTTCGACATCAACAATTTTCTGTATTTTTGTGAGGAAATATTTGTCAACTCGAGTAATTTCGTAGATCTCATTGATACTGATTCCTCTGCGCAAGGCTTCTGCAAGAACAAATAGACGAAGGTCATCTACAACAAATAGGCGCTTCTGAAGTGCTTCAAAGGGCAGATCCGATATGACAGGCACCTTGAGACCGTAGATGTTGAGTTCAAGAGAACGTACTGCTTTCATAAGCGATGCTTCAAAGGTATTTGCGATAGACATGACTTCGCCTGTTGCCTTCATTTGTGTGTTAAGTGTACGTTTTGCTTTCACGAACTTGTCAAAAGGGAATTTGGGTATTTTCGTAACAATGTAATCAAGAGCTGGTTCAAAACAAGCTTTCGTGCATCCGGTTACTTCATTTGGGATTTCGTCTAAGGCATAACCGCAGGCAATTTTGGAAGCTACCTTTGCGATCGGATATCCCGTTGCCTTTGATGCGAGAGCAGAGGATCTCGAAAGTCTTGGATTCACTTCGATGACTGCATAGTCGGGAAGTGTCGGATGCTGCGCAAATTGCACATTACACCCACCAACAATTTGCAGTTCTTCAACAATCTTGAGGGCAGATGTGCGAAGTGTCTGATATTCATTGTCGTTCAGTGTCTGCGCTGGTGCAACAACGATAGAATCGCCCGTATGGACGCCAACTGGGTCGAGATTTTCCATCGAGCAAATGGTTATTTTATTACCTTTCGCGTCACGAACGGCTTCAAACTCGATTTCTTTCCATCCAGCGATACTTTTCTCGATAAGAACCTGGTGAACACGGCTTACCGCGATACCCGTTGTAGCGATTTCGACAAGTTGATTCTCATCGTCGACAATACCACCGCCTGTTCCGCCTAGCGTAAAAGCGGGACGGACAATGACGGGATAACCAATCGTCTTCGCGATACGTTTGCACTCTTCAATTGTATTTGCTGTCTCAGAAGGAATACAAGGCTCCGATATTCTCAGCATTGCCGCGCGAAAATCTTCTCGGTCTTCGCCCATGCGAATTCCTTTGGCCTGCGTGCCCATCAAAGTCACGTTTTGATCTGACAAGAAACCAGACTCTGAAAGTTCCATTGCAAAATTCAGTCCGGTTTGTCCCCCAAGCGATGCTAATAAACCATCGATTTGCTCGTCAATAATGAGCTTCTTGATTACATCAATATTAAGAGGCTCAAGATATACTTTGTCAGCCATATCTGGGTCAGTCATGATGGTCGCCGGATTACTGTTTACCAAAACAACATAAAAGCCTTCTGATTTTAGCGCTCGACATGCTTGCGTACCTGCATAATCAAATTCCGCTGCCTGCCCGATAATTATCGGTCCAGAACCAATCACCATCACCTTCGTCACGTCACTTCTTCTTGGCATTTTCTTCTCCTTCTCGTCAGCAAATATGTTATATATTTATTCACGACACCGTATTATTATACACCTTCTTCTTTGCGGCGCATAATGATTCTTCGAAATCAACACATTCTTCGCGCAATGGCATCCTTCAGTTCATCGCGCATACGAATCGCCTCATCATATGTTGCCTCGGCAAAATGCATCGGATCCAGATCCGTTCTTTTCTTATATGCGCACATCAGACTCCTCGATGCATTTACAATGGCTCCCTTCCCAGATGAATCAAAGTTCACCGCTGCGGAATCGCCGCTTCCACCCTGCGCTCCATAACCCGGGACCAAAATAGGCGTATGTGGCATCAATTCTCTTAACCGTGATGCTTGCTTGGGCCAAGTCGCACCCACAACCGCACCCACCGAACTATAGCCTGACTCACCGATCAAATCAGTGCCCCACTCACTCGTCAAATTGGCAAATCTTTCATAAAGTGGTTTCTTATCATCCATAAGCATGTCTTGAAAATCTCCAGCTGAAGGGTTCGATGTCCTGACAAGAATATATACCCCTTTCCCTTTTGCCTTAGCAACATCAAGAAAAGGCTTTATTCCATCTATACCAAGATATGCATTCAGAGTAATTGCATCTGCATCAAACATCGCGCATTTTGTTTGATCAATAAGGACAGTGTCACCCAGAATAGCATTCGCATATGCGGATGCTGTCGGTCCGATATCGTTACGTTTTGCATCCGCAATGACCAATAGTCCCTTACTCTTCGCATATTCAATCGTTCTGCGAAGTGCTTCCATTCCATGAACTCCATACAGTTCATAATACGCAAACTGTGGCTTAACGGCAGGAACAATCTCACAAACGGAATCGATAAGCTGTCTATTGAAATCGAAAATAGCCATGGCAGAAGCCATCGACTTGTCTTCCACATGCTCGTTCCAATAAGCAAGTATCTCCTGAGGAATATACTCAATTAGCGGATCTAACCCCATAACGGTTGGGTTTCCCTTTATTTCTATAGCTTCAGATAAACGATCAGCAAAATTTTTCATAGGTAATTTCTCCTCCACATATCGTAAGCATCGTCTCACCATATAGTGTATAACCATGATACGGAGTATTTCTGCCCTTGGTTAGCATTTTCTCTTTATCAAAAACATAGGGGTCAGAGAGATTAAATATGGCAATATCAGCTGGAGCCCCCCTATCCAGACAACCACGGTGAAGACATAGTAGATCGGAAGGATTTGCTGACATACACGCAACTAGATCAGCGAGTGATAGATGACCCGGTCTGACTAGATATGTGTAACCCAGTGCAAATGCAGTTTCAAATCCCACAATCCCATTATTTGCCAGAGAAAATTCAATATTCTTCTCATCCGCATGATGAGGAGCATGATCCGTTACAATCAGATCAATCGTGTGATCTCTCAGCCCATCGATAATTGCCACAACATCTTCTTTGGTTCGGAGCGGAGGATTCATCTTCGCATTTGTATCAAACCCGATACAAGCTTCTTCCGTCAGCGTGAAATAGTGTGGGCACGTTTCGGCAGTGACCTTTACACCACGTGCCTTAGCCTCCCTGATTAATCGCACACCATTTTTTGTACTGACATGACAAATATGAATGGGAAGACCCAGATACTCTGCAAGTACGATATCCCTAGCTATCATAATGTCTTCGGCAGCAGTTGATATTCCACGAAGGCCAAGCTGGGTACTCAAATATCCCTCGTTCATTGATCCATCCGCAAGAGATACTTCTTCACAGTGATTCATGACAATCAGATCAAAATCAGAGGCGTATTGCATGGCTTTTCGCAAGAGATCGGCAGTTGCGACGGGTCTTCCATCGTCAGATATGGCAACAATTCCTTCTTCTTTCATAAGACCATATTCTGCAAGCTCCTTCCCCTCAAGGCCTTTGCTTACAGCACCTATCGGGAACACATTTGCATAGCCCTTTGTCTTTGCTTTTGAGACAATGCTTCTGACAATGGAAGGATTATCACATACAGGTTTCGTATTTGGCATCGGGCATACCGAAGTGAAGCCCCCCTTCGCTGCGCTCATCGTTCCACTGACAATGTCCTCGCGATACTCATATCCAGGTTCCCTCAAATGACAATGAGCATCAATAAGTCCAGGAAAAACAGCCGCACTCTGTACATCAATGATGCGGTCAGGGGCCTTCGTAAGTGAATCAACAATATACCCATTTTCCACATTCAATTCACAAAGGTCACCCTCGCCCATTATTCTGCAATTTATCAGACGTATTCTCATTCTTGATTCCTCCTAACATTAAGAAGATAGAGTACTGCCATTCTGACAGCTACACCATTTGCAACCTGCTCGTTTATTGCAGATTGTGAAGAGTCATATACAGATGAAGGCATCTCAACACCGTGATTGCAAGGCCCAGGATGTAAAACCAATGCACCCGGTTTTGCAAGCGACAGAATCTGTTCATTTATCGAATAGAATTTGGCATATTCAGCTACAGAAGGAAAAAGAGACTTCGTCTGTCGCTCAAGCTGAAGTCGAAGCCCCATGACAATGTCCGCACCATAAACCGCTTCCGAAATATTACGACACACCTTAGCGCCCATCTTCTCCATCCCAATAGGCATCATAGTAGCAGGACCTGATACCCGCACCTTCGCGCCCATCTTTGTCAATCCGATCGCATTACTTCTCGCCACACGACTGTGGTAAATATCACCGCAGATGGCAACTTCAAGACCTTGAAGTGATCCGAATTTCTCCTGCATCGTATACATATCCAGAAGTGCCTGTGTAGGATGTTCATTCATCCCATCCCCTGCATTTACGATTGATGCGTTAACATGTGGCGCAATATAATGCGGCGCACCCGACTGACTGTGCCTCATAATAATGATGTCCTTTGCCATCATATCAATGGTGCGAGCCGTATCGAGAAGCGACTCGCCTTTATTAACAC
>JBPOHB010000132.1:0-2978 GCA_052036055.1 Bacillota bacterium
CTTGCGTAACGGAAGAAGTACTTGCATCTTCATTCAATTTCTCAAATCCAGCTGCTATGCTTTGCGCCTGCGAATATAAGAGATCAGACTCATCCAAAATAATGGATTTTGACATCTGCTGATAGTAAAGAAAACAAAAAACCGCAAATACCAAAACCGTACAAAGCGTAAGCGCAATAACAGTTTTAATATAAGCGGAATTCGTTTGTCTTCTATTTTCAGTCATAAAGCACGCGGACGTCCTTTCGAAAAATTATCCCTGCGTTGTTTCAAACTTGTATCCGACTCCCCATACCGTCTTAATCTGCCAATTGACAGCACGAGTCGGGTCTTCGATCTTCTCGCGGATTCTCTTCACATGAACATCAACCGTTCTTGATTCGCCATAAAAATCATATCCCCAAACATTTTCCAGAAGCTGTTCGCGCGTAAATACGCGATTGGGATGCGTCGCCAAAAAGAAGAGTAGCTCAAGTTCTTTTGGAGGCATTTCGATTTCTTGGTTGCCAACAGAAACCGTGTATCTCGCTTTGTCAATTACGAGAGATCGATAGGATACAACTTCAGCAAGCTCACCTTGTTCTGCTGGAGATATTGCAGATTCATCTTTTTTCTCCACACGTCGAAGAACGGCTTTCACGCGAGCAAGAAGTTCCTTCGGTTCGAAAGGCTTCTGAACATAATCATCTGCACCCAACTCAAGACCTACCACTTTATCAAGCGTATCCGTTCTTGCCGTGAGCATAATAATGGGCGTCTCCGAGACTTTGCGAATCTCGCGACATATATCGTATCCATCTTTTCCGGGAAGCATAAGATCTAATATAACCAGGTCTGGGCTTGATGACAGAAATGTCTCCAGTGCCCGCTCGCCCGTCATACAACTAATGACTGCAAATCCATCCTTATCAAAATAGAGGCGAAGAACTTCAACAATATTCGGATCGTCATCAACAACCAATACCTTCTTCATTGTTACACCTCATGCCTTCATGTTTTATTCAACATCTCATTCAATTCATTTAGGAAGGAATTGACATCCTTAAACTGACGATAGACAGATGCAAACCGAACATATGCAACTTCATCAATCTCTTTGAGCTTAACCATTACTAGCTCCCCTATATCTCGAGAAGAGATTTCTCGATTAGCAGAGCCTTGTATTCGGTTCTCAATAAAAGACAATATTGACATCAACTGGTCATTTGATACCGGTCTCTTCTCGCAAGCCTTCAGAAGCCCGCCCAAGATCTTCTCCTGATTATAGGGTTCTCTTGTTCCGTCCTTCTTAACAACAAGCATCGGAAGCGTCTCAATCTTCTCATATGTTGTGAAACGCCCGTTGCAACGAATACACTCTCTTCTTCTGCGTATCGCCGCACCGTCCTCCGCCGGTCTTGAATCTATGACACGATCTTCATCGTTACCGCAAAATGGGCACTTCATGATTATTCGTCCGCGCCATCGTTATCCCCAAGAAACCATGGAAGGACACGATTCTTCTTTTCAGGTGCCTTCGACTCTGCTAGAGGACCCTGCCGATTCGGACGATTCGGAGAGACATTTTGCTGCGGATGTGCTGAAGGATTCTGCTGAGGATACGGATTCTGATTAGGCTGAGAATAGGGATTTTGTCCCTGTGGTGCATAGGATGGTTGTTGGATATAGGATGGCCCCTGCTGTGTTGGCATCGGTTGTTGTACTGGTGCCGAAGAATAGAAATTCGGGTCTCTTGTCTGGATAGGAGCTTGCTGCGGGGCTTGTCCGACAGGGGTAATCGGTGCAGCTGGTTTTGCTTGTTCTGGATCACCAAACAAGAATTGTGGTAACTCTTGCGAACGAGGAGCAGATGCTTGCTCTGTCCGAGAATAGGGAGCAGATGGCGCAGGATTAGATGCAGGAACATGAACTGGCTCCCGCACTGTATTCATGGAAGGATTGCTTCTCGAAAGAATCGAGGACGCTGGACGCGAAACAAATGCGGGCTGATCAGCGCGATCAAATCCAGAGGCAATAACAGTAATCATGATCTCGTCTTCAAGGGTCGGATCAATTACGGCACCCACAATGATGTCAGCGTCACTTGACACAGCATCACGCACAACGGAAGCCGCCTCATCAATCTCATGAAGCTTCATATTGCGTCCGCCAGTGAAGTTAATAATAACACCACGAGCCCCTTCGATTGTCGTATCCAGAAGAGGACTGTTAATTGCCTGTTTAACCGCAGTTGCAGAACGATTCTCTCCTGACGCACGTCCGATACCCATATGACAGACACCGGCATTCGTCATGACACGACGTACGTCCGCAAGGTCAAGGTTGATCAGTCCAGGGATAGCAACAAGGTCCGAAATTCCGGCAACGCCGAATTTAAGGACTTGGTCTGCCATATTGAAAGCCTCGTCAATTGATGTATCTTCGTCAGTAATTTCAAGAAGCTTGTCGTTGGCAACAACGATGAGTGAGTCAACATATTTTTCGATCTCGCGGATTCCGCGCTCGGCATTTTGCATGCGGCGAGGCCCTTCAAAACGGAAAGGACGTGTGACAACCGCTACCGTAAGTATACCTAATTCTCGCGCAATTTGTGCAACTACAGGTGCAGCACCCGTTCCCGTACCGCCACCCATTCCAGAAGTCACAAAAAGCATATCCGTACCACGAATAGCTTGAGCTATCTCATCTTTCGATTCTTCCGCAGCTTTCTCGCCAATACTCGGATCGGCGCCGCAGCCAAGTCCTCTAGTAATTTTCTCACCAATCTGAATTCGATTCGGTGCCTTGGATCTTGCCAGAGCCTGATGATCCGTATTAATCGAAATAAAATCTATCCCTTGAACAGCACTATCAATCATGCGATCGACTGCATTGCATCCACCGCCACCGACTCCAACAACCTTGATAGCCGCAAAAGGCTCTTCCTCCATTGAAAATCAAAGTCTATAGTCTGACATGTGCGTTCCTCCGTTTGTTTC
>JBPOHB010000019.1:0-2002 GCA_052036055.1 Bacillota bacterium
GAGAGCTTAATACCGTATCAGGGCAAAAAGATAGTCATATGACGGCGACGGTTAAGCGCATATATTATGTTCTTTTGCCCGTGTACCTATTCTCTGCAGTGGATCAGGGCAAAAGGTATTTCTACGCGGTAAATGGTCAGACGGGTCGCGTCGCAGGCAATGTGCCGTATGAGAAAAAAGTAAAGAGCACATCCAAATTGGTTGCGCTAATCGCTTGGTTTTTCTTGGGATTCCCGTTTATCTGTGTGGCACTCTTCTTGCTGATATTTGCTGTGCGCGGAGCTGAAGGACTATCGGATCTGAAAAATATGTTCAGTGGCAATTAGTCATTGTGTGGGGGAAATATGGATAATAATAATGAGATACCTTCTCAGACAAGTGTCATTTCAGAGAACTTCGGCATATTATTTTCCGGACAGAAGAAGTGTCCTCGTTGTGGCACGCAAATGTCTGTGGATGTGCTTCTTTGCCCAAATTGCTCGACGTATACACCGGGGATCGTGGGCATTCAGAACAATCGAAGTGTTGGCAAAAGTGCCAGAGAGCAGGCGAAGGATCAGAACAAGAGCGCAAACCTTGGATGCTTAGGTATGCTTGTTGTTTTGGTGGCTATCGTTGGCTTGATCTATGCTGTTTCGAAGCTGCCAGAGGGACTAATATTATGGGGAGCTATTTTCATCCTATTGCTTGTTTCTGGATTGATCTATTTCCTGCTGTATCTATTTAATAAAAACATATACAGTAAACAAATTCCCAAGACGGAAGAATACAACCACGCTGATTCCTTTTCAACAAATTTTCGGGAAAGTGATGAATAGGCAAGTTTCGTTCTCAGTGTGATTAGCATAAGTGAAATGCAGTGTCTTTTCGCATAGTAAAGACACTGCATTTTTTGTCGGTGCGCCACGCATGGCGATTAACTTGACGGTGAAAGTCCGTTATGGAGGTATGTAGCGACCAACCATTAGCTTAAGGCAAGGGTGTCCATTGCGAAGTGGAATCTGAAGGAAGCCGGCGGCAAAGTTCCGACCCGAGGAACATGAATCTCATCAGGCGCGAAGCATAGGATAAGACTGCCGAACAAGTCAAAGTCCGAAAGCTACACAGATATGCCAGCGTAAATGAGGCGGGTGCATGGAACGAAAGTGAATCGTCTTACCGTGGGAGATCTCGCGGACGGGTGGAAACAGAGTAAGAAGCCCGGTTGAAACAAGAGTTATCGCGAGAAGTCAGCAGAAGCCAAACGGCAGACATGATGGTGTGTGTTGATCTGAGAACAGGCGATGTTGTGGAAGGTTCTCTTCGCCCTTCGTCTGATACGGCGACGCACCGTGTCCTTTATCAGGCATTCCCGGAAATTGGAGGCATCGTTCATACGCATTCTCGTTGGGCAACTATATATGCACAGGCTAATCGGCCGGTCCTTGCGCTTGGCACAACGCACGCTGACTATTTCAGCGGTACAATTCCCGTTACGCGACAGATGAGTGCGAAAGAGATTAAAGGCGAATACGAGGCTGAAACAGGAAATGTTATCGTTGAGACGATGCAGGGCATTTCCCCGATGGATATGAGTGCGGTACTTGTCTCCGGGCATGGCCCGTTTGCTTGGGGTAAAGACCCGTGTGAGGCTGTCTACCACGCTGTCGTCCTTGAAGAGGTCTCCATGATGGCATGGCACACGCAGAATATGAATCCGGATGCGCAGTTGGATTCGGCACTGCTCAACAAGCACTTCCATCGAAAACACGGTAAAAACGCATATTATGGGCAAATAACACAGTCTTGATTGTATGTTTTGCATCGTTTATGACAAGCATCCAAAAGAAATGTCGCCTGTGCGCACAAAACGATGGGTGCTTGTTTGTGTTTTGACATATATATGGAAAGCGATCAATTGGAGGAAATATGGGCAAGCTGATCATTGATATTACTAAACGAAAGGCGACAATTGACAAGAACATCTACGGGCATTTTTCCGAGCATCTTGGAAGATGCATAT
>JBPOHB010000202.1:0-1969 GCA_052036055.1 Bacillota bacterium
ATTTTCATTATGCTTGCTTTGTATTACCTTTTCAAAAAGAATATGCTCGTTTTTTCACTAATGTTTTCAATGGCTATCTGTGTCAAAATGATTCCGATCCTCTTTTTCATTCCGATTCTTCTTGTTGCAGAAAAAAGACTGAGTCGCATATTGATGAATTTTCTGGTTGCCGTGGCGCCATACGTTATTACTTCAGCTCTCTCATATGTACTTGATCCCGGCTATTCAAAAGTACAAGCCCTATACGCAAGTCGCGTATCCTACACCGATCACTTTCTGAAATCACAATTATTTTCAGACTTCTCATCCATCAGCGTATTCTTGCTTCTCTACATATTTCTTTGCTTTTTCGCCTATGCCGTTAAACCGACCAAGGAGAAATTCGCATCCTTTGTCTTCTTGATGGGAGGACTGGCTACCTGCGATTTTTTTGTCTTTGTCGAATGGCACCCTCAATGGTTACTGCATCTTGTATTATTTAGCACGCTTCTGGTTTTTACTATGAAGGACATGAAGCTTGGGATGCTCATGGATATCTGTACGGTTGTCGGAGCGTTTATACTTACTTTGTGCTATCACATAACCTGTGAGGCGCTATTTGTTTATAACCCGATCAATGACATTTTTGCGAAACTTGGGTTACCCCTGTCTGTCCCCTTTACCATTTTTGCGGCCGGTGCGCTGGCTTTCTATGCAGTCGCGACAGTCGGAATCCTTCGGCAGCCGAAAGATAGCGGATTATTCTCGGAAGAATGTTGTCAAACAATTCCACGGAAATATTTCTTCGCGCGAACATCCGTCTTACTCATCATTATCCTTCCCTCCGCAATCTATTATGCAATCCTGTCGCTCGCATGACGAGCCAAACGCATGCTTGCCGGAAGGGCTCACCATGACGCAGATATTTCTATCAGAAATTGAGACCCTCATGAACAGGGAGACGATCCTGTCATACTTTCCTTTTTTGTCGCAAATTCGTCGTGAGAAGCTTCTTCGACTCCGATCCGACTCAGATCGCACGCAAAGTATTCTGTCTGAGCTTCTGCTTCGAAAAGTGGCCGGAGATTTCCTCGATATCAAAGGGGAAGAAATATCCTTGGCTGAAGCCCCCTCCGGCAAACCCTATTTCCCTTTGTATCCAAAATATCATTTCTCCCTTTCGCACACAGAAGGAGCCGTCCTCGTTGCGGTATCTGATCAACCAATCGGTGTAGACATAGAGCATTACCGATTCGTTGAAGAAGCTGTTTTTGACAGAGTTCTTACACCCAATGAGCGAAAGGCGATGCTTCTTCACGGATCCGACGTGAAGGCTTCCTTTCTGGAGATTTGGACGCGAAAAGAGGCCTACCTGAAGTGGACGGGCGAAGGACTCTTTGTCTCTCCGGACACAATTGATACCACGAGAACATATATGAATGGCCGCTTTTTCACCTCTTCTTTTCACGGATATACCTTCTCACTCTTCGGCAATATTTCCGAGGAAGAAACGATAATTCAACCCTTTTCTCAGAAGGATATTCTCCTCTCCTTCCGCTAGGCTAATGACTCATTCTGTGGTGATTTCTCTTGTTTTTGTCAGTAAGCTAACCGTTTCGCCGTAAAATTTGCACTTCATTCACATTTTGAAAAAATAATCACAAGAAATGTCTTGTTTTTGTCCTTTGATATCGTACAATTTGAATTATGATATTAAATGATTTTCCGGAATCGACCGCTATGTTCACGACATTTTCGCGGAAAATCTTATAGAAAAATTATTGGATCATTTTTTGTTTGCCCGCAATTTGTGTGACCGAGATTCATATTTGCGCTACATAAACGGCTGGCGGAAAAGGGACGAATAATGAATGCAAATGCGGTTTTCTATCCTTTGTCTCAGCCACAAACATCCATCTGGTATTTGGAGCAGAAGCATCCGAATACCTGTATGAACATTGTTGCTGGGACACTGAAAATACATGATGAT
>JBPOHB010000270.1:0-11846 GCA_052036055.1 Bacillota bacterium
AAAATCCCCTGATAATGGCGACGAATAGAAGCGTAGAAGCGACTCAATATAAACAGTCCGTCTCTGCTCCCAAGCGAGAAATTGATGCCTATGAATTTCTTTCGGATAATAGAGAGAAAAGCGCGCAGAGCGGAGGACAGACTTCTCACAAACGCCATACACTTGACCGTCAGATACAGATACTTTTTTGTATTTCCGCTGTTCTGTTTATGCTCTTTCTGCTTCTTGTATGTCTGCTATTTTACTGACAATCGGTTTCAGATAACGTGATATATTCTTCGTAGATAGCAGAGAGCTTCTCTGCTATTTCTGCATAGGCAGCATATTCTTCGGGGCGAGTTTCTTTGGAGAAAGAGGCTTCCGTTTCTTTTTGCAACTGTTCTAATTCCTCAATTTCCTTCTCGATCGCACGAATCCGATCTTTGCGGAGAGCTATCTCTCGTCGCTCCTTGGCGCGATTTATATTGCGGGGAGCTAGGGAGATATCTTGTGAAGCACTGCTCTTCATTCTCACATCGGATGTAGCGGATTTGTCATTTGCTGCCATCTCTTTCTTTTTGAAATTGTCCGTTCTGACTGCATTACGATATATTTCATAGCTGTTGTAGCTTTTTACTTCATTTCCGATGAAGCCGAGCAAGGAACGACTGCATTTTTCGATGAAATAACGGTCATGACTTACGGCAAGGACAGCACCTGTATAGTCGGCAAGTGCTTGCTCTAATATTTCTCTGGACTGAATATCAAGATGATTGGTTGGCTCATCTAAGAAGAGTATGTCCGGACTTTCTTGGAGCAGACAGCATAAGTAGAGGCGGGAACGCTCTCCACCCGATAGCACCTGAATTTTCTTGAAAACGTCAATATCTCGGAAACCGAAGCGCGCCAGGAGATTTCTTGCTTGTGTTTCGGTTAATTCGGTTCGTGAGAATACTTCATCTATGATCTCTCTGTTCTCATCAGAAAATGGAATGAATTGCCCCATATATCCGCACTGTGCTTCTGCTGAGATGAGAACGTCTCCGTCAAAATCGGGTATGCGGCCAAGTAGTATGGAAAGCAGTGTAGTTTTTCCGCAGCCGTTTGGACCAGCCAGAACGATTTTGTCAGATGCATGGATTTGGATGGATACACCTGTAAAAAGCGGTTTGCTGTCCAGAAATGTTTTGGAGAGATTTTGTGTGCGAAGTAGGATTTTATCTGGATCACCTTCGCGCTTCTCAGGAATAAAGGAGAAGCTCATTTTCATGGGAGAGCCGGAAAGCTTGGCGCGTTCCTCTCGCAATTTGTCTGATAACTTTGCGACAACTCTTTCTCTTGCATGATAAGATGACATTTTACGGTGTGACAGCATGGTCTGTGTGACGCCTGCCTGACGTTCGATTTCTTTCTCAAGTCCGGCAACAAATTGCCGCTGATCGGCGATAAACTGCTCTTTTTGTCTCACATACGCTGAGTAATTCCCACGATATGTTTTGATATCGCCATTTTCAAGCTCAATAATCAAAGAGGCGGTATGATCGATGAAGTAGCGGTCGTGTGATATCAGCAGGACGGCACCGCTATATTTTCGGATATATTCTTCAAGCCACTCCATTGCTTCCGTATCCAGATGATTTGTCGGCTCATCAAGGAGAAGGACATCGGGGTGCATGACGATGAGTTTGGCTAGCGAAATACGCATACGCTCTCCGCCAGAGAGTGATTCGATGGGCCTCGTGAGATCATCTGGGCTAAGCCCAAGTCCTGATAGGACCTCGCGTAAGCGATGCTCGTAATCGTATCCACCTAAGGCATCGTATTTTGCGGCTGCTTGCGCGTATTTATCCAGAAGCTCTCGCTGAGATTCATCAGTGGCATTTGCCAGCATTTCTTCGAGGAAACGGATCTCCTTCTCCAAGGCGATCAGCTCAGGCGTCTTAAGCGGATTATCACCATTCATTTGCTCGTCAAGATTTTGCGACAGAAAGCCGGTTATGACGCGTCCATGATGAATAATGCATCCTTCATCGGGGGCTGTTTTACCTTCAATCATTCGGAACAGGGTTGTTTTGCCGGCGCCATTGCTGCCGATCAACGCAATGCGATCGCCCTCGTTGATCGAGAAGGAAATCTGATCAAGCAGTTTGCGGCTATGATATGACTTTGAAACTTGTTGAACGGATATAAGCGGCATTTTCCCCTCCATATTATGCGGATGCGGACTTATTATATCAAAAAGAAGCACAAACCACGTACTTTTCGCGATTATGGCAGAAAACAGTAAGAAAATTGTAGTCGCTTGTCCTTGTGTCATTTCATAAGACAAAGTATTCTGTGAGTAAAGAGGCGAATTGATTTGTTGCGCAGTCTTTGTGATTTGGCTTTTGTGTGCGACAAAGAAAGGAAAAACGTATGAGTGAAAGATGGAAGAGGCTGCCTGTTTCTGTCGATATTCTAGATACAACGCTGCGCGATGGTGCGCAGGCAGAGGGGATTTCATTCTCCGTAAATGATAAGTATGCAGTTCTTCAGGCACTTAGCGAGATGGGGATTCGATATGTTGAAGCAGGTAATCCCGGAAGCAACCCGAAAGATCGGGAGTTTTTCGCGTCAGTCGCGCATAACGATAGTTTGGGTACGACTCTTTGCGCATTCGGGAGTACGAAGCGTAAGGACAAGACTTGTGAGGAAGATGCTCAAATTCAGTCGCTTCTGTCTGCGGGGACGAAAACGGTTGTGATTTTCGGCAAGGTATGGGCAAATGAAATCGCTGAAGTCCTACGGGTATCACCGCAGGATAACCTTGAAATGATCCAGGATACGATCGCCTTTTTTGTGGAAAGAAAAAAGGAAGTGATTTTTGATGCCGAGCACTTTTTTGAAGCGGCAAAAGATGATCTTGCTTATGCTAGTCGAGCTTTATTGGCGGCGCAGAATGCGGGTGCTTCCTGCGTCTGTCTCTGTGATACAAACGGAGCGACCATGCCTGAGGATATTGCCCAATATGTTGAGAAAGTTGTTGATATCATGGATTCATCCAGGTGCAAGGTAGGAATCCATTGCCACAATGATTCAGGCGTCGCTGTCTCGAATACGCTGACAGCCGTATTGCATGGTGCAAGCCATGTACAAGGAACCTTCAACGGTATCGGAGAGCGGTGCGGTAATGCAAATCTGTCAACGATCATTCCGAACCTTCAGCTTAAGTATGGGATTCCTTGTGTTTCCCCGGAAAAAATCGAATTACTCACGCCGATCGCGCGAAGAATTGCGGATCTTGAGAATGTAAGCTTGTCTGTTAGTGCTCCCTATGTTGGTGTTGCCGCGTTTGCGCATAAGGCAGGGATGCATGTGGATGCTATCAAGAAGAATACGAAGACGTTTGAGCATATCTCCCCGGATACGGTGGGGAATGCAAGACGGCTACTTGTTTCCGAAATTGCCGGGAAAACGGCAGTCCTTGAACTTATACGCAAAATCCGGCCTGAAATGGACAAGGCTTCTCCCGAAGTCGAGAAAGTTCTCACAAGGATCAAGCAGCTCGAGTATGACGGATATAGTTTTGAAGGAGCAGAAGCTTCATCTGAATTGCTGGTCTGCCGCGAACTGGGGATATACAGACCATTTTTTGATCTTGAGCGTATCACAGTATCAACGGAGAATCCGAAACAAGGCGATATGTCGGCTTCATCTTTTATTAAGATCAGGGTCGAAGGCAAAGTGGAAGTGACGGCAGCGGAAGGTGATGGTCCAGTAAATGCAATGGACAAAGCTCTTCGGAAGGCGATGGAAGTCTTCTATCCGGAACTGCACAAGACGAAATTGATTGACTACAAGGTGCGTGTTCTGAATCGAGCCGCTACGGCATCGAAGGTACGCGTTCTCATTGAGACGACGGATGGACATGTAACATGGCGTACGGTCGGTGTATCAACGGATATTATTGATGCCTCATATAAAGCTCTCGTGGATTCACTGGAATATCCGCTGATGAGAGCAAGACTTGCGTTAGGATCGACACAAGGAAAATAAACAAACGGATAAATATGGAGGATTCACTTATGGGAATGACAATGACACAGAAAATATTGGCGAAACATGCAGGACTTGATTTTGTTGAGCCAGGACAGTTGATCGAAGCGAAACTCGATTTGGTACTTGGAAACGATGTAACAACGCCGCCGGCGATTGATGTATTTGCCAAGACTTGTGCCTGTGGTGTTTTCGACAAGAATAAGGTTGCATTGGTGCCGGATCATTTCACGCCGAATAAAGATATCAAATCAGCTGAACACTGCAAAAAAGTCCGTGATTTCGCGAAAGCACAGGAGATCACGAATTACTATGAGGTTGGTGACCCGTGCATGGGGGTTGAACACGTAATTCTCCCGGAAAATGGCCTGGTTGCGCCAGGGGATGCCATTATTGGCGCAGATTCGCATACTTGCACGTACGGCGCACTTGGCGCATTTGCAAGCGGCGTAGGATCGACAGATCTGGCCTGCGCGATGGCAACAGGCGAGACATGGTTTCGCGTGCCGGAGGCGATTCGTTTCAACCTGACGGGCAGACTTGCAAAGCATATCACAAGCAAAGACCTAATTTTGCATATCATCGGTATGATTGGTGTTGATGGCGCACTCTATGAGTCGATGGAGTTCACGGGCGAAGGCGTCGGCACACTTGAAATGGCTGATCGTCTGACAATATGCAATATGGCGATTGAGGCAGGCGGGAAGAACGGCATTTTCCCCGTTGATGAGAAAACAATCGAATACATAAGGAAATTTGCTCCCAAGCGTTATGAAAGTCATGAATATGAGATTTTTGCCGCAGATGAGGATGCTGTGTATGAGCGAACAATGGATATTGATCTTGCTAAGGTCCCTATGACCGTATCTTTTCCGCATCTGCCTGAAAACACAAAAACGGTCGGAACATTTGCTGAAGTCCTCATTGATCAGGTGGTAATTGGCTCGTGCACAAATGGAAGACTTGAAGATCTTCGCACGGCTGCGAAGCTTTTTGAAGGGCGGAAGGTCAAGAAGGGCATTCGCTGTATTATTCTTCCCGGCTCACAACGCGTATGGAAGGAAGCGCTCAAGGAAGGTCTTCTGGAGATTTTCGCGGAGTCAAATTGCGTTGTTTCTGCTGCGACTTGCGGGCCGTGCTTGGGCGGACATATGGGCATTCTTGCCAAAGGTGAAAGATGCGTATCGACAACGAATCGCAACTTTGTGGGTCGCATGGGGCATCCTGAATCGGAGGTCTACTTATCCAGTGTACCTGTCGCCGTTGCATCGGCTATTTTCGGTCGTATTGCAAGTCCGTTTGAGCTTGGCTGAATTGAGTAAATAGAATTACAGGAGGATATATATTATGAATTCATCTGCAAAAGGAAAAGTCTTCAAATATGGCGCAAATGTCGATACGGATGTCATTATCCCTGCTCGATATTTAAATACTGCCGACCCCACTGAGCTTGCGAAGCACTGCATGGAAGATATTGATATGGATTTTGTTACCCGTGTCGAGCAGGGGGACATCATTGTCGGAGGGAACAATTTCGGATGTGGTTCATCTCGTGAGCATGCGCCGATTGCAATTAAGGCAAGCGGAATCTCTTGCGTAATTGCGCCTTCGTTCGCGCGAATTTTCTACCGTAATGCGATCAATATGGGACTAGCCATTATGGAATCCAAAGAGGCTTCCGAGCAAATTGATGACAAGGATATCGTCGAGGTAAATTTCGAAACGGGTGTTATTACGGACCTTACAAATGGAAAAATCTTTACATCGAAGCCTTTTCCGGCGTTCATTCGCAAAATTATTGATGCGGATGGACTCGTTGGCTATATTGCAAAGAAATGAGCATGCACATCGTGACAAGTAAAGTACTTGCCATATACTAGGATATAAATTTATAATTAGGTACGGCATTTTCTTTGGAAATGCCTGTGGGAGGAACGAATGGGAGTATATAATATTGCGGTAATTCCGGGCGATGGTATCGGTCCGGAAGTGACAAACGGAACCTGCGAGGTACTTACGGTAATTGCACAGAAGTATGGACACACTTTCCGTTTTGAGGAGCTTCTCGCGGGTGGCAGTGCTATCGACGCGACAGGCGAGCCTCTGCCAGCGGCGACACTTGCTGCGTGCAAGAAGAGTGACGCGATTCTTCTCGGTGCGGTAGGCGGCCCGAAATGGGATGATCTTCCTGGAAGTCTTCGTCCAGAGCAGGCTCTTTTAGGACTGCGGGCTGGACTTGGCTTATTTGCGAATCTTCGCCCTGCCGTTCTTCATAAGGAATTGTCAGCTGCGTGCCCACTGAAGGATAAGTACGTCGAGGGTGGGATCGATATTATGATCGTTCGCGAGCTTACCGGCGGGATATATTTTGGACAAAGAGGCAGAGAAGACGGCGGAAATATGCCAGATGGAACAAGCAGAGGATTGCAGGCGTATGATACGGAGAGATACTGCGAACTTGAAATTGAACGGATTGTCCGCGTCGGATTTGAACTTGCTATGGGGCGCAAGAAGAGAGTGATCTCTGTTGATAAAGCCAATATTCTGGAGAGTTCCAGACTGTGGAGAGAAGTGACGGAGAGAGTCTCTGCTGAGTATCCTGAAGTTACACTCGAATATATGTATGTTGACAATGCTTCGATGCAACTCGTGAAGCGTCCCAGTGATTTTGATGTGATGATTACCACCAATATGTTTGGCGATATTCTGTCAGATGAAGCGGGAATGATTACCGGGTCAATCGGTATGCTTCCATCTGCCTCTTTGGGGAAACCGGGTATGCCGGGCATGTACGAGCCTGTTCACGGATCAGCTCCAGATATTTCCGGTCAGAACAAGGCAAACCCACTTGCGACGATTCTATCTGCTGCTATGATGCTGCGTTGGTCTTTTGGGCTAAGCGAAGAGGCATCCGCGATTGAAAACGCAGTTGAGAAGGTACTCTCACAGGGTTATCGCACGGGCGATATAGCATATGACGACGCCTGCATTGTTCTTGGCACGAAAGAAATGACTGCGAAGGTTATTTCGTCAATTGTCTGATGCCCCAAAATGGGGAGGAAACAGCATGCCAATGTGGTTAAGAAATACAATTTTCAAGCACTCATAAATACGCATCATTTCGATGAAGCAGAAAGTTCAAGGTGAAAAATGTATAACGAGCGAAGCGGACAAATGACAAAGGAGCCAAGTCGTGCAGCGCATAGATCTCTTCTTTATTCGTTGGGTCTTACAAAAGAAGAACTCAAGAGGCCCATGATCGGGGTGGTCAATTCTTTCTCCGAACTCATACCAGGTCACATACATCTTCGTGACCTTACACAGGCTGTCAAGGACGGTATTCGTCTTGCAGGCGGCATCCCATTTGAGTTTCCTTCGATTGGGGTTTGTGATGGACTTGCTATGAACCATATCGGAATGAAATACTCACTTGTTAGTCGCGACATGATTGCAGATTCCTGTGAGCTTGTATTGATGGCTCATCCTTTGGATGCTGTTGTCTTCATTCCAAGCTGTGACAAAGTGGTTCCAGGCATGTTGATGGCGGCGGCTCGCCTGAATATTCCATCCATTTTTGTTTCGGGAGGACCGATGCTCCCCGGTCATTTTCAAGGGAAAAGAATCGGTCTTTCGGATATGTTTGAAGCGTCAGGCGCATTTTCTGCGGGGAAAATCTCGGCGGATGATTTAGATGAGATGGAGCAAAGCTGCTGCCCGACATGCGGATCCTGCTCTGGTATGTATACGGCAAATACAATGAACTGTATCACAGAGGCACTCGGGATGGCTTTGCCGGGAAATGGCACGATCCCGGCCGTATTCTCCGCTCGTCGCAGACTGGCAAAAGATACGGGCATGCGGATTATGGATCTTCTTCATGAGGGGAAATGTGCTCGTGACATAATGACAAAGGACGCAATTTTCAATGCCCTACGTATGGATATGGCGCTTGGTGGGTCAACCAATAGTGTTCTTCATTTGCTTGCCATCTCTCGCGAATCAGGATATGCGCTTACAATGGAGGATATTTCTGCGGTGGCAGATGAGACACCTCAGCTTAGCAAACTGAATCCCGCAAGTTCCGTTTTCATCACGGATCTCAATGAGGCAGGCGGCATAACGTCGGTTCTTGCCGAGCTTGCAAAAACGGGACTGCTCAATACGAATAACCCTTCGGTTGACGGCACCATTTTGAGCCGAATAGCCAGCAACAAGGGTTCTGATTCCGACATAATTGCTTCTTATTCATCGCCCATTTCAAAGGATGGGGGACTGGCGATTCTTCGCGGAAACCTTGCACCAGAGGGAGCAATCGTGAAAAAGGGTGCAGTCGTCCCGGAAATGCTGTGCCACAGTGGTCCCGCGCGAGTATACAATTCGGAGGAAGAAGCGACAGAAGCTATTTTTGCTGGTGCTATTTGTCCGGGAGATGTAATTGTAATCCGATTCGAAGGTCCCAAAGGGGGGCCGGGCATGCGCGAGATGCTCACGCCGACATCCGCTGTCGCTGGAATGGGCTTAAGTTCATCGGTTGCACTTATAACTGACGGAAGATTCTCTGGGGCGACCCGAGGTGCTTCAATTGGACATATATGTCCGGAAGCCGCCGTTGGTGGGCCACTCGCCTATGTCGTAGAAGGTGATATGATTACAATTGATATACCCTCTCGTACGATTACGCTGGATATATCTGACGAAGTATTCTCTCATAGACAGCCCATGCGATTACCCGAGCGCAACTTGACAGGTGTTCTTGCCCGATATGAAGATTTGGCGGATTCAGCGGCAAAGGGAGCAAGTATGAATCACGTCAAGATCTGTAAGGTCGAGCGATAAGCCAGATGCGAAGTACGGCTTTGGTTAGTAGATGAGAAGGAGAGATCAATATGAATGGTGCAGAGACAATCATTTCCTTTCTGAAAGAAAAAGGAGTGAATCCGGCGTTCGGCTATCCGGGCGGTCCGATTCTTGTTCTATATGATGCGATCTATCAGGCCAATTTCCCGCATGTACTGACTCGCCATGAACAAGGAGCCGTGCATGCTGCGGAAGGATATGCCAAGATCACGGGAAAACCCGGTGTGGTTATCGCGACATCGGGTCCAGGTGCGACCAATCTTGTCACGGGAATTGCGGATGCCTTTTTGGATTCCGTACCGCTGCTTGCTATTACGGGCGCAGTCGCAAGGGATTGCACGGGCAAGGATGCTTTCCAGGAAGCGGATATAACCGGCATCACGCAGCCCATAACGAAATACAACTATCTTGTTATGGACCCAGCTGAGCTTCTGCCGACACTCGAAGAAGCATGGGCACTTACCACGTCAGGAAGGCCCGGACCTGTTCTGGTCAATGTTCCCAAAGATATTCTTGCAATCTCAATTCCCCAAACAATTCCAGGGACTTCTGGCGTGATGCGTCATCGCCCACCCAGAAAAAAGACCGAAACACACGTAATGGACGTTATATCCGCTTTGCAAAAGGCAAAGAGACCGCTTCTTCTGGCAGGAGGCGGTGTCATTATTGCAGACGGGGCTTCTTTGCTCATGCAGAAGTTTATGGAGGCCACGGGTATCCCGACTTCCACCACGATGATGGCAAAGGGAAGTATTCCGGATTCTCATCCGCAATATATGGGAATGGTAGGAATGCATGGCACACCGCAGAGCAATTCTGCTATTGGTAATTGTGATTTGTTGCTTGCCGTTGGCTGCAGATTCTCGGATCGAATCATTGGGAATCCGACGAAGTACAATCTGAATAAGGAACGCATCGTTATTCATGTTGACATAGATCCTGCGGAAATCGGGAAAAATATCAGACCAACGATCGAAATTGAAGATGATGCCAACGGCTTTTTCGCGCATCTACTTCGCCATTTGCCTGATTTTGATTTCCGGACGAATTGGGCGGAATGGATTGCACAAATGCAGAAGAAGTCAGAGCGATACCACAATTTATGTGGAGATCTTGTAAAGCTTGATGATAAGCTTCTGCCAGAGGCAGTCGTCCATGTAATTTCGGCGGCATATAAGGGAAGAGACCCGATCCTCGTAACCGATGTCGGACAGCATCAGATTTTTGCCGCGCAATATTTCGAAGTGGAATCGCCACGATCCTTCTTGACGTCCGGCGGACTGGGCACCATGGGATTTGGCCTGCCTGCTGCTGTCGGTGCCGCCATTGCGGCTCCAGACAGACCTGTTATTCTGTTTGTCGGCGATGGCGGTATTCAGATGACCATTCAGGAATTCGGTACGATGATCAGCCTTGGGCTGAATGTTAAGGTCATTATTATGGATAACCAACAGCTCGGCATGGTTAGCCAATGGCAGGAGCTTTTCTATGGCAAAAGATATAGTCAATCCATCCTTGACAATAATCCGAATTTTGTACAGATTGCAGATGCGTATGGAATTACGGGAAGTAGAGCGACAAATGAATCCGAATTCCGTGAAGGAATCAGTCGAATGCAGACCACAAACGGCCCTTACGTGCTACATGTTATCTTGGATAGTGAAGAACTCGTATATCCGATGATTCCGCCAGGAAAGAATCCGGAAGACATGATTATGCCTGGTATGTAATGCAAATAAGCCACCTCGCTGACAGGAAAACACATGTCGGCGGGGTGGCTTCATTCTTCACGTTTATCCGTCTCACGATTTGGCGGCTTCTTGTTCGAGTAATCTTGGAACGGGAGTCGGTAGACCGAAGCGATCGAGAGCGACAAAGGTCATATTTGCGACATTAATTTCATCGCGATGCCCATTGAGTTCTTCGACATACGTTTTTACTACGACCTTCATGGATGTTCTGCCAACAGACACGACTTGAGCAACTAATAAAATGGTTGAATTGAGGTTTGCTGGTGCTTTGAAGGATAGATTGTCAATCGCGACAGTGGTTACTTCTGTTCCAGCGTGTCGTCTTGCGCAGATAGCGCCTATCGTATCAATCATCTGCAGAAGTGCTCCTCCGAATAGACGTCCAGAACCATTCGTATATCTGTACATCACGATTTCAGCGTGCTCAGTATAGGATTCCTTCTGCGATTTGACGCGCAGATATCGCTCACTTTCTGTGTCGGTAAGTTCATTAAGCATATCATTAAGCTTCCCTTCAAGAGCCTTCTGGGAAGATAGCAATGAGTCAGTTTGACGGTTTTTTTCGTCCAATTTCTTCGCCTCACTTTCGTCTTAACCTTTATCATCTTATATTTTTATTTTCAGTATATCAGATTTATTCGGTAAAATTCTTGTAAACAGCGGAAAGTCTTGTGGCTCAGTATGCGTATCGTTGTATAATGGTTATGTTCAAATTCGTACACGTTGGGAGAATAATGATATGGCAAAAAAACAGACAGTTGCAATTATTGATCTGGGTTCTTTGTCTCTTCGCCTAAAAGTATTTGAAATATCCTATAAGGAATGCCCCAAGGAAATCGAATCTGTACGTAGATTTCTTTCTCTGGGTGCCCAGACATATCGATATGGAATCATCTCTGCTAAACAAGTTGAAGAGTTGTGCGAAATACTTACAAGTTTTGTGCTCAAAATGCGCGAGTATAAGTTATCGGAAGTAATCTGTGTTGCAACAAGTGCTTTCCGAGAAGCCAGAAACAGGGATTTTGTCGTTGAGCAGATTCGACTGCGTACGGGACTTTCGGTTAGTATTCTTGATAATGCGCAGGAACGTTTCTATCATAATCTAGCGGTAAAGGAATTCATGCCAAATTTTGACAAGGCGATTTCAAGTGGAACGGTCATACTTGATATAGGTGCTGGGAGTATCCAATCAACCGTATTCGATAAATCTTCTTTTGTTTTCAG
>JBPOHB010000195.1:0-7050 GCA_052036055.1 Bacillota bacterium
TCAGACAAAGTACGGCCGAGAAAATACCCCCAGAAGAAATTCCGCACAGAATCACGTTGCCACAAGCAGACGCGCAACACCCACTAAGCAGAAGAGAAGAAGAGGAAGAAGGATACTTCGCTTACTCATCGTTATTCTTGCAGCCCTATTTGTCTTTTCCCTCTTCCAGCTCAGTTCTAACCATTTTTTCTCTGGCAAGAAGAATACTACATCCGATCAAGAGGCTGCAGCAATAACGTCCATAGATTCAGCTTCAGATGAGACCGATGCAACGATAGATGAGTCTCTCCCCCTTAGCGGTAAAATTATCATTATTGACCCGGGACACGGCGGTCAGGATGCTGGATGCGCTTACCCGACAAATAACCCTGACATACGCGAATGCGATGTGAATCTGGAGATAGCAGAATATACGAAGACGGAACTTGAAAGCCTTGGAGCTACGGTATATCTGCTTCGTACAGATGATTCATGGCTTTCTCTTTACAGCCGACTATCTATGACACACCTATACTGCATGAATTACGCGGACTCCATTGGCCTTGATGAGATATCCGATGCGGACAGCGAATATCTTATCAATTCACTCAATGACGTAATTGACATCAATTCCGATACGGTTGAATCCGGCGGAATGGGAATAATGAGCGGAACAGGAGTAGGGAGTAGTCTTGAGATGCTCATGGATTTAGAATATCAACTGGACAATGTTCTCTTTATTTCTATTCATGTGGATTCGAATCCCGAAACCTCTTTACACGGAACACAGGTCTATTATGTCACAGACGATTCCGTTAATGCGAGCGAAGATCAATTGATTATTGATGACCCGTCCTATGCTGATAATGAGGATTTCGCAATCCGTGATGACTACTATGGGCGGGATAATGATCGCAATGCCGCTCTTGCACAGCAAATTTATTCCTCCATTGTTGCTCAAGTACCGGATCTCGTAACGAATACGCCCGAGACCGTTGCGGACAACTATGCTGTACTTCGGGAGCAAGGGCTGACAAGCATTCTCATAGAGACAGCCTTTATTACGAATTCTTCTGACCGAGAGCTGCTTTCGGATAGTGCGATCAAACAAGAGATTGCACTTGGGATAGCAAATGGATGTGCAAGTTTTTTTGCATCAGAATCTTGAAGTATGTTACTATGATTTCGTAGGAATTGAGATTATTTTCTCTTTAATTTTTGAAAATGATGCATAAGTTGGAGGATAAAAGTATGGATATTGCACTCGTTACTGGCGCTTCTTCTGGAATTGGCGAGCAATTTGCCAGACAACTCATTCGCGAGCGCAGTTCATTTGGAAGTGTTCCTTTCGAAGAAATATGGCTTGTCGCACGCAGACAAGATCGATTGCTTTCCCTGAAGGAAGAGCTTGATGCCAAAAGGATCCGCGTTTTCGCGCTTGACCTAGGTGATCCTTCTTCCATTGCTTCGCTCAAGGAAGCTCTTGCTGAAGCGAATCCCTCCATTGGACTTCTGGTAAATTGCGCAGGTGTGGGACAAACTGGTGCCTTCGAAGATAATGAGATTTCAGCAATTTCAAGTATCGTGTCTGTAAACTGCTCGGCACTTGCCCAAATAACATCCATTTGCCTTCCCTATATGATTCCCACTGGCGATGTATGTACCTTTTCGACAGGCCCGCGCATAATTAATGTTGCTTCATCAGCGGGTTTTATTCCTCAGCCGAATTTTGCGGTATATGCCGCATCCAAGGCATTTGTTATCAGTCTTTCACGCGCACTTCACGCCGAGCTTCGCATTCATAACATTGCGGTTACTACGGTCTGTCCCGGTCCTGTCGACACAGATTTTATTTCGGTTGCCTCTGGGGTTCCAGGGAAGAAAACATCCGGCTTCAAGGGATTGTTTACCGTGCATGCCGACCGTTTAGTTCGCAAATCCATACTTGCTACCAAGAAGGGCCGCGGTCTGTATGTTTATGGCTGGTCCCAAAAAGCCCTTCACGTTTTGTCCAAGATTCTACCAACTGCCCTTTTTACTTTCATTATGACGCGTCACACAAAAAATACAGAGACAACTGAAATCGCTCCAATCTCTGAGGATAAAGCAACTGATTCTTCGTCGGAAACAACATTGCCAGAAATCATTCAATCCTCGTCAAAGACCATCGCCACAGAGAAAGTGGTTGCAACAGAAACAGCGGAAGCTTCGGAAAGAAAGGCCGAGACCGCTTCTATATCCACCATTATCGAACCGCAAAAGACGGACGAAACGGATGCCTCTGAGAAAATTCTATCAAAATATACGGAGAAGTAGCTTCCGTTCTTGTCAATATAGTTGTACCATTTATAACATGTAGGTGTCGTTTTCCCGTATCTCAACTGATTTGTTACAAAAAACTTGTTTTTTTAATAATTGACTCATATTTCGTTGCTTTGTTACCATTGCGTTTTGCAGTACTGTCATGTTAATATTTGACTGTTGGATTTTTATACAATCAATTTATAACGGAGGATGCATATATGTACGATACACTTGTCACGCTGAAAAGAGGCCTCACAGAGATTCTTGCGCTTAATTTACTCCTTGAAGAGGACCAGTACGGATATCAATTTGTTCGTCTGATTCGTGATAGAAGCGAGGGCGATATTTCTCTGACCGAAGGTGCTCTTTACACAACACTCTATCGACTCGAAGCTGACGGATATCTAGCTTCCGAAGATGTTCTGGTTGGCCTGAAAAGACGTCGCCGCTACTATCACATTACCGATAGCGGACGTGCATATGCCGCTCGTGAGATAGCCAAATATGAGAGACTTGCTGGCGGAGTCATGAAGGTTCTGTATTACGGCAAGGATTAATTTCCTGCGAAAAACAAAAAATTCTGAAAATAATAGAGCGATCCTTCGGTTAGGGTCGCTCTATTTTGTGTTCTTCCTTGAAAAAGACAGGAAAGTATAGTATGTTGTTAGTGAAGGCTAACAGATTGAAAGGGCGTGACAATATGGGAGATCTCCATCTGGTTGATTACTTAGCACTCATTCCAGTTGCATTTTGCTTGTTGCTTGTTTTGGTTCTACGAATCAGACGCTCCATTCTTTCGCACAGAAACGGTACATATTCAGGGTGCTCCGGGAACTGTCATTCCTGCTCATATGCCTGCTTATCGGAGATCGCAAAGAAGGACTCCTCTTCAGATAAATATCCTTCGTCTTGATTCACGACTGACAAAACATCTGCTAATACTTAGCAGATGTTCTTTTCTTTTCCATGAGTTATAGCGCTGCGAATTGCCCCAAGCAGATGATAAAGTATTATACCGATCCAGAACCCTACTACATTCATCCAAAAGTCATCAATATCGCTTTTCCCCATGTTCAGAAAATACTGTGTGGCTTCAATCATTCCGGAAAGAATAATCGGAAGAAGAAAAAGAATAAGACGAGACAGTTTTTTTGCGTATACGCCGAGATAGAATCCAAGCGGTGTAAAAATAAAGAGATTCCCAAAGAACTGAATAAAAATGCCCTGTCGAAATTCTCCGCTTCGTATGTGTGGCCAATATACCGAGAAAGCACCGCTGAGGGGAATCAGATTCAGGCTTCTCTCTCCTCCCATATCTATTTCCCGTTGCAACCCAAATAGGTACACCAGAAGAAGAATGTAAATGAACAGGAATGTAATGCTGGACAGATGAAATGCGTGACGAAAAGTACTCCTTCTCGCACTTGTATCCCATGATTGCACTGAAAATAGACGAATCAGTACAGAAACAAGCAGTCCCGAAAACCATAGGATGCCCAGACGGAAAACGGTCTCCTCCGAGATTGGCAGCCCTTTTGTCACCCAAAGAAATGCTTCATACCCAAGAGATATGACGACTGCAAGCAAGTGCGACAGCGCGCTAACAAAGTAATCCTGTGAGAACATAAACAACACAAAAGCCAGGCCAGCTGACACAATCACGATTGCGAACTCACGCTGTGGGGATGATATCACTTTCGATACTGTTAAAAACAGCATAAGAAACAAGCCTGACGGAATCGTAAGGACAATGCGCTGCATGAACGTCATTCTGATATTCTTCTTTTTTCTTCTTTTACCGCGAGAGTTTCCTGTCATTATTCTTTCACTTCTGTGTCGATTGTCGCATGAGAAGACTTCTTTCTTTTTTTGCTTGTATACACAAATAGAGTGACGCCCACTACTGCGATGAAAAAAATCGCTCCGCCCCCAATGATCCACGCCTTCAATGGTTTCTTCTGTCCCGAATGATTCTTAGATGAAGCGCTCCCTGTCGTCTGAGCATCGTTTGTTGGCGTCGTCTCGCTTGTCTCCTCTGCAGTAGAGCCTGATGATGTCACAACTGGCTCGCTGACTTCGGTCGTCTCATCCGAAGGTGTAATCGGTCCGGACAAGACAGAAAGAGAGATTCCATTTCCAGACTGTCCAAGTGGGATAACATGATCCAGCCCAACAAATTTGCCATCATCCTGCCAGAGAACCTCTTTGATAAACGCATATTTCTCTTCATCCCACGTTGTAAAGTCATCCTTCACGAGTCCGCCTGTATCTCCCGAATTTGCATTGAAGCACCAGAACGTGTAATTGATATGGTACTCCAAAATAAGCTGTCGCAAGTATGTCATCCAAGTCAGATTCGGCTGTGTCATATAACCGCCCCATTCACCAATGAGCAGAGGAGCGATATTATCCTTCTCAATGTAGAGCCAATTGTCATTCCAGCAGTCTTCTTGAAGCGATTCGTATGTGTAATCGCCCTCAAACCATGGCTGTTCATAAACCGCAGGGCCATAGTCATGCGGAGAATAAACAATCTGATCATTTCGGTCTTCTGATCCGAAATCCACAGGGAAATCCTTCACCCCCCGAAGATTCCCACCCCACCAGTCAAAATAGTAGTCGGCAGAATCCGTTGAGGAATAATCCCCATTTGTAGAAATGTCAATCGGATAGATCTCTGTTCCTTCAATCACTATGAGGACATTGGGATTGATGTCCAGAACAAGATTCCCTGCTGTCTCAGCTACATATTTCCAATTGTTTTCATTCGTTGAATCATTCCAGATCGCACACTCCTCTGTCGGTTTTCCGTGAGGTTCATTCTTCAAGTCAAATGCGACGACCGTATCATCATCTTTAAATTTATCTGCCAGATACGTCAGTGAATCGTAATAATCTTGCGTAGAAATACTGTCCGTATACCAGAGATTCACCATATGTCCCATACTGTCCGTTTCCGCACAGTGAATGTCCAGCATAACCTTGATTCCGTTCTCTTTGCATATCGCAATCGCATATGCAAAAATTTCTTCGCTATTCATTCCGGAAAGCTCGGGATTCAGCGCCTGGTTATAGTTTGCCTCAGGATATGTCCCATTTTTCCATTGCAGTACAAGTTCAGTCGAAATCGGTATGCGCAGCAAGTTGAAGCCATGATCTGCAATGGCTTTCAGTGCCTCTTCCATATTGCAGTTCCAGACTCCGTCGAAAATATTCGTTCCTGTATTGTATCCAAACCAGTTAATTCCTGTCAGCCAAACCTCCGTCCCATTCTCATCGAGAATGTTACTTCCGTCAGTATGAAGCCAGTCGTCATCTGCTGCGGCCTGGGAAACGTCAACGGTCGTACTATCTGTCTCGTATATAGTCTCTTCCGTTGCATCACTCTGCATAGCTGTAGCACTCGGCGTCGTCGCCTCTGCCCCTGAGGTTGCCGTTACAGTTCCCGAGAGATCCTGATCCTCTGATGATGTGAGAATAAACCCGATGTCCCCGGTCGACGCTCCGGCAGAAATCTCTTTGTTATATTCAACTGGCGTAATCGTCAGCGTCGTCCCCGTAATTGAAAAATTTGCATTCCATCCGTCATTTGTACCTATACTGGAGCCGGACGAGACGGTGATGGCAACTGACCAGTTGGAGACGGCCGTAGCAGTATTATTATTGATGCTAACCGAGTATTGTGTCTTAACACTGTCGCCATCCGTCCAACTATTCGTTTTCACGATAACAGCTAACAGCGAGTTTCCTGCCCAGACGGTAGTCATGCCAAATAATAGACATATCATAATTAATGTGCATATTATTTTCGCACCGAATCGTTTCCCAGACAATCTCATGAATCTACCTCCAAACAGCTGTTCAGCATATACACAGTATTTTGGAATACGGGCGAAAAGTCAAGTATACTTTTGCCTATATCTAAGCTGCAAAAGGGTCTGAAGGCAAATCTTTCTTTTCTTTTCGGGAACGTCTCTTTATCATTGGCATCAGCGCATTATAAATCAGAAGCGGAAGAATAGAGGACAGAATTCCCTTAAGCAAATTGAACGGAATGAATACAAACACAATGACAGATTTTACATCTGTAACAAGCGGATTGAGACTTTGGGCCATTTTTACGATAGCAGCTAAATTTGTTCCGAAAAGGCGCGCATAAAACTCGAGAAGAAAAAAGTAATTGAAGAAACATGTGAAGACAATCATCACAACCGTCCCCATAAATACAGAAAATATCTGCCCTCTCGCGGACGAGAAACGTCTGTGAAGAAGACCCGTCGCCCCGCAGAAACACGTACCAGCTAGAAAATTGGCTAATTCTCCTACCCCCATTGTCGACGATACGGGAAGATGAATCACATTTTTCAGCAGTTCCACTATGATGCCGCTGACTGGGCCAAACACGAGCGATGCGAATACCGCGGGCGTATCACTTACATCCATCTTAAGAAAGGGTGGGCAGAACGGGATGGGGAATTCTAGGTACTGAAGAACAGCAGCAATGGCAATAAGTAAGGCAAGCGTCGTAATTGTGCGGGTACTCATGGTTTTGTTCTTTTGGGATAATCTGCCGATATCCTGCTTCATCAAGTCTGGGTTCTTTTCTTGTTCTTTTTGTGACATTTTTTTCTCCTCCTTGTAATCATCAAGGCACAAAAAAGCTCTCCCCAAAAAACTCGGGAGAGCAAATACGCAGTATTTCCAACTAGAAATGATCTAGTCAGTCGATACTTCTTTCGTCCGGACTATACCGTCGGCACCGGAATC
>JBPOHB010000208.1:0-2019 GCA_052036055.1 Bacillota bacterium
ATCGCGGTACGATGCTAATGTCAAAACATAGGATTGTACAGCGTCCTGAATCTTCAAGCCGCCAAAACGATCTAGCAACAGCAAATGCATAGAGGGGCGAAATATTGCCTGCTGATCATTTTGTCCGTGAATGTCAACAAACCGTGACCCAATATCCTTAAGAAGTGATAAAGGCATGATTTTGCCATTTATACGACAGATAGACTTGCCGTCAGAGGAGATTTCTCGAGAGATTACGATTGTATCATCAAGCTCAGCAGGAATACCTGCATTTGCAAGTTCCTCTGTCCCGCAAACATGTGACACACGATCAAAGATTGCTTCCACACTAGCTTTTTTGCAGCCTGTGCGAACAGCATCCTTACCCATTTTTTCACCACGCAGCGCAGAAATTGCATCAATCAGCAGGGATTTACCCGCACCCGTTTCTCCGGTAATTACGGTGAAGCCTGATTGCGGTTCAAATATCGCATAGTCAATTAATGCAAAATTTATGATGTCCATTCTAATCAGCATTGGATACTTCCTTATATTTCGCTATTAAGCCGTGAATTCATATCTCTGATCGTATTGACAAGTGCGAGAGCATCCTGATTTCCTGGGCTTGCCACAAACACCGTGTCATCACCTGCAATTGTACCAATAACGCCGGGAAGATGAATCGAATCCAGTGCTGATGCCGCCGCTTGCGCCATGCCCGGAAGCGTCCGGATAATTACTAGATTCTGCGCACTTTCGCAACTGATAACCGACTGAGAAAACACATTCAAAAGTCTGCCAGGCGCAACATCTCCCGTACGGTCTAATACAGTATACTTTGCTAAGCCAGAGGGCGACGTAATCTTAATGATGCCAAGATCCTTGATATCTCTTGATACCGTTGCCTGTGTAATCGTAAGTCCCGCTCCAATTAGCTCGCTGACCAATTCTTCTTGGGTACTGATTTCCTTCGAACGAATTAATCGTAAAATGCTCTCCTGACGGTCATTTTTGGCCATCTTCATAAAAACTCCCCCGTGCTCTGATTTTCTGACGAATCGTCTGATAAAAATTCGCATATTCCAGTTTTGCGATTTTCATCGGTGTATCGGCTTTGCGAATAATAATCCGATCTAGCGGACTTAATGAAATATCATTTCTACCGTCAAGAGACAAGATTGGCTGTTCGGTAAAATTCTTAAGCCGAAGCTCAACGATACTGTCTTCTTTCACTACGTAGCTTCGATTATGGAGCGTGTGTGGACAAATCGGCGTGACAAGGAAAACATCTAGTTCTGGCTTGACAATCGGTCCGCCTGCAGCAAGGGAATATGCCGTTGACCCTGTTGGAGTTGACAAAATTACACCATCTCCAGAAAGTCTTTCCACATAATCATCATCAATGAAGAGGTCAAGAGTCAGGACATGCAGGAGGTAACCTCTCGCAACAACAGCATCATTTAAGCAGATACCACGGCCCTTCTGGACTTCATACTGGTCTTGAACAATCACTTCAAGTTGAATCCGATCTTCAATCAAGTATTTTCCGCTGAGCACTTTATCCAGAGCATCCTCAAATTGATCCGGAGATATTTCGGTCAGAAATCCAATACTGCCAAGATTCACGCCAATAATGGGAACATTTTTCAAATAATGATCATGAACGGCAGAAAGAAAGGTCCCGTCTCCACCGATGCAAAAAATCAGATCACACGCCTCATATCCGGAAATAGAAACATTTGGATCTTTTCCTAATACGGAATCCGCATATGTCTGATCCACAATCGCACAAGCGCCTCTTGCTTGAATCATTCCAGCAGCAGTACGAGCAAAAGCGTATTCGTGATCCTTGTCAATATTTGAAATGATACCAAGCTTCATGACGATGCGCTCCCAAAATAATGAATATATGCAAAAAATTGCATATTTATATTTTACAGTATACATGGAACAAAATGAAAAAGCATCCATTTATATGCGAATTTTAGAATAATATCATATGTGATTGCCAATCACCTTGCTGCTAAGAGATACAATAGA
>JBPOHB010000138.1:0-8006 GCA_052036055.1 Bacillota bacterium
GCAAATTGCACCGAAATCCTTCTGGAAATTCTTCGGGAGAATCAGACCAAAATTCATTTCCATAACAAATGCAACGCCACCTTTACCCGACTGACTATTGATTCGGATAATTGGATCATAACTTCTGCCAACATCTTTTGGATCGATCGGAAGATATGGAACAGCCCATTGATCCGGGTGTTCTTTCATTTTTGCCATACCCTTTTTAATGGCATCTTGATGTGATCCAGAAAATGCGGTAAAGACAAGTCTGCCTGCCCATGGATGACGTACGGGCACCTTCAAGTTCGTGCACGACTCGTATACTTCTACAATTTGATTCATGTCTGAGAAATCAAGCATTGGATCGATTCCCTGCATGAAAAGATTCATTCCTAACGTCAGAATATCTGCATTTCCTGTTCTTTCGCCATTTCCGAAAAGTGTACCTTCCACACGGTCAGCTCCAGCAAGAATGCCCATCTCGGATGCGGCTACAGCCGTTCCGCGATCATTATGCGGATGAATCGAAACAAGGGTTTCATCACGCCACTTCGTATGCTGACAGTAATACTCAACTTGATCTGCGTATATGTTTGGCGAGGCCATCTCGACAGTATTCGGCAAATTTATGATGGCTTTATTATGCACACTTGGTTTCCAAACATCGAGTACTGCATCGCAAATTTCAACGGCAAAGTCCGATTCAGTGCCTGAAAAGCTTTCGGGAGAATACTCCAAAATCCATTTGGTCGAACTTGCATCTGCATCAATATAGTCGCGAATCATTTTTGCACCACTCACGGCAAGATCAATACATTCTTTCTTGCCAAAGCCAAATACAACTTCACGTTGCAGTACGGATGTGGAATTATACAAGTGAACAACAGCTCTCGGTGCACCTTGCAGGGCTTCAAACGTTCTGCTGATGATGTGTTGACGCGACTGTGTCAGTACTTGTATCGCCACGTCATCTGGAATAAGATGATGATCAATCAGATACCTGGTAAATTCAAATTCTGTGTCAGATGCAGCAGGAAAACCAATCTCAATCGTCTTGAAACCGATATCGACAAGAAACTGGAAGAATTTCAGTTTCTGCGAAAGATTCATCGGGATTTCAAGTGCCTGATTTCCATCACGCATATCTACGCTGCACCAAATCGGTGCTTTTTCAATTTTCTTATTTGGCCATTTTCGATTGACTATGGGAACATCTGGAAAACGTGTGTATTTTTGATAATTCATGAGATCTCCTCCTCGAAATCATTTACTTCGTCTATTCTTTTATTTGTCTATGATCATATTTAGGTAACAAAAAAACCTCCCGTCTCTTATGTTAGAGACGAAAGGATTACTTCCGCGGTACCACTCTTATTCACCAGCAAATAGCTGATGCACTTAATCCGAATACAAGAATTACTTCTGATATTCTGCCGAGTTAACGGTTGGCTTCCGACACCATCTATGCAAATGCACATCATGCATTCTTTGGATCGTGCGCACTCCAAGGCGAGTTCTGACAGATAATACGCACTGCTTCACACCAAACAGCAGCTCTCTGAAGCGATTATTCTATCGTACTAGTCCTCTTCATCGTGTTTGCAAGTATATTTTGTTGTAAATGTCCGACAGATTCTTACATCTGTATATTCAAAATAGCATACCCACATTTCATTCGTCAAGCATAAATTGGAAAGTGACTCTTATGTTTGTTCAACTATACAGGATAATTGCTTACGTAAGCTGCATCACCAGATCTTTGAATAGGTTACCTCTCTCTTCAAAATGACGAAAATGATCATAACTGGTTCCTGTCGGAGACAAAATAATTATTTCTCCTGCATTTGCTTGTTCACGAGCGATTTGAAGTGCCTCTTTATAATTGTCTGCTTGAAAGACACAATACTTCTGACCATTAGCTTCCTTCTGGAGAACGTGGATTATCAGTTCTGCATTATCACCGTAAAGAACAATACGGTCACATACAGCTAAAATTGCCGTTCCAAGCCCATCGTAGTTGCATTTCTTATCGGCTCCACCTGCGATTAATACACCATGCTCTCCTCTTCCCTGCAGCGCGTTCATCGTGTTAATCGTGCGGTTTGGGCTCGTGTCAATTGAGCTATTAAAATACCGAACATCATCAAGCGTGCGAACAAGCTCAATTCGATGTTCGACTCCCGTAAATTTCCTTGCCACATCCGTAATATCGGAGACATCCACATAGGGTAGCACGGCGCAAATGGCGGCTAAATAGTTCTCAACATTATGCTTCCCGGGAATCAAAATGTCAGATGTTTTGCATATTTTTGTCACATGTGAATTGGAAATAACTTCAATTATCCCATCATTCACATATGCGTGGTCAATCAATTTGTCATCTGAAGCATTGAGAGTCACATCCTTATCCCATGAGAAGTACGAGCGATTTCCTCTCGCAAGCATGTGCATTGCATTCGTGATTGCATTATCCCCATTGAGTACAAGTCTTCCCTGAAAAGATTGATAGAGAAATAGATTCATTTTGGAAGCAATATACTCTTGATAATCCTTGTGAAAATCAAGATGATTCGGCGTAACGTTCGTTATGACAGCAACATCCGCGCTTTTACGCATGGAAAGTAGTTGAAAAGATGATAATTCAAGTACCACCATGCTATCCGGCTGAATGGAATCAATCTGATCAAGTAGTGGGGTGCCAATATTCCCACCGACATACACCTTATATCCAGCGTGCCGCAAAATGAGCGATATGAGTGTCGTTGTTGTCGTTTTGCCATCACTTCCAGTAACAGCAAAAATTTTTGCAGGACACAATTCCATAAATATTTCCATCTCTGATGTTAGGATAGAACCGCGAGAAATGGCTTCCTGTAATGCAGGATGATCTGACCGCATTTTGGGTGTTTTGAAAATATACGCAAAACATCCGTCTTTCAGAATATCAAGATAATTCGTGCCACAAGACCATTCAATATGGATCCCCTCGCTCGCAAAATCTTCCATTGTCTTTTTCAGTACGTTGTCATCATATGGAAGCGCATCAAAAGCTGTCACCTGGGCGCCTAATGAGTATATGTATCGAATAAGCGGTCTGTTAGAAATCCCAACGCCTATGACCGCAATTTTTGCACCCTTCATGTTCTTTTTGAATACTGACAATTTATCATTCATTTGCATGATCATTCCCTCTGCTATGATTTTGAACTTATATATTGTATCATTGCATTGTGAAAAGCGTAAGTATAACAATAGAAATCAAATAAATAAGTGATGCCGATTTGTCATTAGGAGCAGATTATGGATGCTGATTTTATGAAACTCTGGCTTTCTGGTTTTTTTGAAGGTTATAAACAATTAGACGTACCTTCTGCGCAGAAATTGATGCGATCTTGCGCAATTCACTGCGCGGATTCGCATCCTATTCATTTATATCGAGAAGCGAAAGCGCAATCTGATGATTCATTGCTGAGTTTTTTTCGAGCTCTCGGCTCATGTGAAGCCATTCAAACCGATGAACTGCTACAAGATCACGTCTATCATATTACGTATCCTACATGTTATTGTGATTTGCATACTGATTTCTTAGTCAATGATAAAAACCTTTGTGAATGCTCACGGCAGTGCATTATTTATTGTCTTCAATCCGTTTTGCCAGACACGCATTTCTCTGTACGTACGATCCATACGATACTCGAAGGGGCGAATTCTTGCTGTTTTGAAATTACTTTTTCCTAGTAATGTGATCAGATTCTTCCCGTGTTTCATGATTCATCTTGCATTTTTTTCTTCAATCCTGTATGATTACTTCTGTTCTGCGGGAATGGCGGAATTGGCAGACGCGCTAGCTTCAGGTGCTAGTGATCGCAAGGTCGTGCAGGTTCAAGTCCTGTTTTCCGCACCATACTAAGACATATCTTCCACTAACGGAAGGTATGTCTTTTTTATATATGAAGCGTGGTAAAATGGATTCATACGTATGGATTCACAAATGACACGCATATTCATTTTATGAGCAAAAGACCGTAAGTATGCACAAATCTGGAGGTCGAACATGACAGAATCTGAGTTGCCTAGAAAAGTTTTTGAGATCTCCGTGCGGTCTCTTGCCGAATCCATTCACCGTTCAGGTAGCCTGACATCAATATCCTTCAACGGAATTTCGGGCACCGAAGGAACCCGACTTCATACGAGAGTTTTTGCGGATCTAAAGAAGCAGGTAAGTGATTCCGAAATTGTCACAGAATATTCTATGAATACTGTCTGGGATATGGATGAGATTACTTTATCTGTTCGCGGACGTGCCGACTGTATTTTGATACACCAGAACAGCCCGTCTGACAAGGAGATCACGATTCTCGAAATCAAGTCTTGCATGGGTGATTATTCTGATATTTCGGAAGTGCTTATGCCTGTTCATTGGGCGCAGGTCATGCTATATGCCTATATGTATTTGGATATGAATCGCGAGGTTGAGGGTGTATATGCGGCCCTTCGATATGTCTCAATTGAGACGCTACGCCATGTTGAGAAACGTTCATGGATTAGCCGCTTGGAGGCAATGGAATTCTTTCAAAAAACTTGCGTTTCATACATATCAATAGCGCGTACTTTACTCGAATATGAGAAAGAGCGAGATGAATCCATTTGCCGCCTGAAATTTCCTTATCCGAATGTTCGTGCCGGGCAGAGATCATTTATGAAAGACGTTCTTTCAACAATTTCTCAGCGAAGTGTTTTATTTGCTTCTGCGCCAACGGGAATTGGCAAAACAATTTCAACACTTTTTCCTGCCATTAAGAGTCTTCCCCAGCATAAATTTGATAAGATATTTTATTTGACTGCAAAGACAGCTACGCGTAGTGTTGCGGGAAAAGCCATTAACGATCTTCGCAGTGCGGGACTGATCCTGCGTACGATTACTTTGCAATCCAAGGAGAGTATGTGCCCATGTCAAGAAATATACTGTGAACCATTGATGTGTAAGTATGCTGATGGATATTATGATCGCCTCTCGGATGGAATAAGCAGCCTTCTGACAAATCATGAAATCACGCCCGAGCGAGTCATTCGTGTCGCTGAGAAGCACATGCTCTGTCCGCACGAATTATCACTTGATGTGTCCATTCTCTGTGACGTTATTATAGGTGACTACAATCATGCGTTTAATCCAAGAGTGAAGCTGGAACGCTATTTTTCTACACCTGACTTGCATCACGTCCTCCTTGTCGATGAAGCGCACAACCTTGTTGACCGTTCGCGCGATATGTTCTCGGCGTCCCTGACAATGACTTCGCTGAACGATTGTCAACGTGCTGTCAGTGGTATGGATGCGAGAGTGGATGCATCCCTTGCTGACATTGCGTCCTATATGAGGATTTTGTCTGACAACATTATCCATGGTGAAGATGGCTTTTCCCATGTTGAAAACGAAGTCTTATCCAAAGATGTCATGGTGTCGGGAACCTTTCGTGGCGCTCGTGTTGTTCCTAAGGTATTATATAAAATTTTGTGGAAATTCTGCTATTTTGTTCGCACAATTCTGGATGATATACCCGTTGGAAGTTTACGGAAATCTATACTGACTTTCTTTTTTGACGCACGATTCTTCTTGTCAGTACTTGAACTATACTATGATGATGCTTATGTTCTGACAGCTGAATGTACACCCGGAAATATAGCAAAAGGTATTGCAGATGAATTGTCTGTGACACTATTTTGTTTGGATGCATCCACAAAAATCCGAACATTCATCATGGATAACCACGCTGCCGTTTTCTTTTCGGCAACATTGTCGCCTGCCTTCTATTATCAGAATATGATAATGGGTGATAAGCGTTTTGCTGATACAAATGAACTTTCTTTGCCGAGTCCTTTTCCGCCTGAGAATCTGTCCGTATACATTTTTGAGAATATTAAGACGACTTACCAGAATAGGCTCTTCAGCGTCAATCAAGTAATTGATGTTATTTTTGATGCGATAGCGAAAAAAACAGGAAATTATCTTGTCTATCTTCCCTCATTTGCATACCTGAAAATGATTGCTGCCGCAGCAGAAGATAAAATTACACGAGATGGGCTTATGAAGACTGAGATATTAGTTCAGACTCCGTCTATGAATAAGAGCGAGAAGGAAATATATCTATCTCGGTTCAATCAATTTGGGTTAACATCTCTTCTCGCTTTTGCGGTTCTTGGCGGACACTTTGGCGAAGGGATTGATCTTGTAGGAGATAAGTTGTCCGGCGTCATTATTGTCGGCGTTGGTCTTCCTATGTTGTGTCCGCAAAGAGAAATCATGCGACAGTACTTCGAAGAGAAATTCGGAGAGGGGTTTGGATTCGCATACCGCTATCCAGGCTGGGAGAAGGTCCTGCAAGCCGCAGGACGCGTTATCAGAGACGAAGATGACACTGGATTCGTTATGCTCTTAGATGAGCGCTACAAGAAGCCTGAGTACCGCATGTTGTTCCCGCAGCATTGGGATCCTATATCAATTGATCCCTAGTCAATATTTGCAAGTTAATCTATTCGCGTTCGTCATTGATCGGATCTGTTTGCCTATGAATAACTTGATTATCCCAAGATGGCATATCCGATAACAAATCCATTCGGCAATAGTTCTTTTCAAGGCGCTCGCAAATGTACCTTCTGGTTAGTTTTGCCATCTCGTCTAGAATATTGTCTGACACAGTGATGGCAAAAATCTTATCTTCAGACTCGTCTTGGATATAGATAAGTGCTTGGATGGTTCCGTAGGAAATGAATTGATAGTTATGGCTTCTTTCCAAACAAGCACGCGATTTACACGTGATATAGCACCCTGAAAACGAGAAAGCACCGTACTGGGAGGGTTTTGATTCTCCGCACGAGCAGAGAGAAAGATTTGCTTTGAACCCTAGAATCCCAGCAATTTTCCATTCGAAAATACTGACAATCAATGTGGGCTGACAAGATGCTTTTGTCAATGTATAGGTGGCATAAACAAGCAATTTATACACATATGAAGATGTCTCTCGATCGACACAGACATCGGAAGTGATCTCAATCATATGAGCGGCCGCCGTTAATCGAACAAGATCTTCATGAACTTGTGAAAACGACTCGACTATTTCTACCTCCTTAAGATACAAAAAGTCGTGCGATCGCGTTGCTGTGAAATCGCAGAGCATCATGGGCTGTGCTGCCCCGCAAAAACGGCCAAATGATTTCGCAGCACCGGGAGCAATCATAGAAAGAATGCCGTGCTCCTTCGTCAGGATACGCAGCATACGATCATTTTCCTTGTATGGATTACTCTGTAATACGAGTCCTCTAACGGATAGAAAGGACATACTTAGTCTTCCTTTCGATATCCAAGATCCTGTAAGAATTCAGGCTTATTCTTCCAATCTTTGCGAACCTTGATATGAATATCCAGAAAAACCTTGCAACCGCACATTTTTTCTATGTTTTCACGAGCGCGCGTTCCAAGGCGTTTGATCATCTGACCTTGCTTCCCGAGGAGAATGGCTCTGTGAGATGCCTTCTCGCATATGATTGATGCATTGATAATGATCAGATCACGATCATATTCATCTTCTCCGCCCTCTTTGAATTTTTCTTCGAATTTTACGATTTCCACAGCCGTACCATGAGGGATTTCCTCATTTGTAAAACGCAATATCTGTTCACGAATCATCTCTGCTGAAAGCGTACGCTCAGACTGATCCGTAATGGTGTCTTCAGGGAAAAATCTTGGGCCTGATGGTAGATTCTTTCTTATCTCGGACAGGAGTTCTTCGACGCCATCGCCCGTCCGAGCAGATATGGGTATGATCGCAATAAATGCATATAAATCATAATACCTCGATATAAGTGGAAGCAAGGACTCCTTCGCAACGTCATCCGCCTTGTTAATGGCAAGTATGACCTTTTGCCCAGAAGCTTTGGCTCGCTTACATGATTCAATTTCGACATGTGATGGAAGTCCTTTTGTTGCATCAACGAGCATCAGAATCAAATCGGAATCTTTTGCCGCACGA
>JBPOHB010000127.1:0-2739 GCA_052036055.1 Bacillota bacterium
GTAATCCACGTGTATTGTAATGATTGCGACTCTGTCCGACAAATTCGGAACTGCGCATTCGCTAATCTCCCGAAATGGCAATATCGGATAATTGAAGCGATGGAGATCCGATGGAACCAGACTCAGAAGGCGGATTGAAATACAGATCCGATCCAACTTGCACAATTTTCTCTAAGAGTTGATAGAAATTATCTGCAATTGTGATTTGATCAACCGCGCGTCCGATTTGACCATTTTCAATGATATAGCCTTCACAAGATAGCGAGAAATCTCCTGACACAATACTTGCGCCTGCATGAAGCCCCGATAGTTCCGTAATATATATTCCTGACTGTATGTCCATAAAGAGTTTTTCTTGGCTTGAAACGCCAGGCTCAATATAGAAATTTGTTGTCCCGATGTTAATGGAACCTTTATATCCACTACGAAAGCCATTCCCAGTAGAAGAAGTATCTGCTTTATCTGCGGTTTTTCGATTATGAAGAATAGATACGAGGATCCCTTTATCGACAAGCGTCTTACTTCGTGTAGAAACACCTTCAGAATCAAACGGAATCGATGTAATGCTCTGAGGATGAGAAGCATCATCATGTATGCTGACATACGAAGGGGCAATGCGTGTATTCATCTTCTCTCCAATAAGTGAAAATCCCTTCTGAATCAGATCTGCAGAAAAAATACCGCTGAAGGTTGAAAGCAAATCTGCCGCTGCTTCCGCGTCAATAACCACGTTATATTTCCCGGATTTTACTGTAGAAGCGCCCAACTTACCAACGGTATCCCGAACAATTTTATCGCATAACGCGTCAATGCTTAACTGACGAATGTCTCTTCCAACCCAATATGCCGAGCCGGTTTTCACCTGCCCAGCATCTTCGCATCTTGCTTCAGCATATACAAACATCATGTTACTCTTATGCGCTAGGGACAATCCACAAGTGTTTTCAATCATAAAACCCGAACTTCCATAGGATACAGAGCAATGATCGACGGCAACAATCCGTGGATCTTTTGCACGTATCTTCTTCTCCAGCTCGAGCCCGAGTTCTGCGTAATCGGTGAATGTCAGCTCGTCTAATTCTTGCGAATAAACATTTGCTTGACCATATTCTTTGTCACCTTCAAATACTGTTTCCTTCTCGCTTGATTCGAGAACATCAGCATTCATCTTTGCTTGTGCAAGTAAAAATTCCATAGAAGCATCCGTATACTCTTCAGAAAACGCATATCCCATCTGACCATTGGATTGACCTCTAAACGAGATACCATTTGAATCGGAAGCTTCAAACATGGAGACTTCTCCATTAAGTATAGAAATTTCCATTGAGCGACCGTACTCATAAAAACACTCAGCCTGTGAGAAGCCTGCTTTTTTCGAGTGAGAAAGCAACAATTTGATAAATTCATTTGGATTATATAGCATACGATTTCTCCCTATTATCCCTTTATAATTCTCTGCCGCCAACCGTCATCTCTGAGACACGTATCATCGGTTGCCCGACATTCGTTGGTACACTTCCGCTAATGGATCCACACATACCCTGTGCATACTCCAAATTATTGCCGACACGGTCAATGTTCATTAAGACTTGCGATCCTTTTCCAATAAGTGTCGCTCCTCTCACAGGTTCCGCTATTTTCCCATCGCGAATCATATATGCCTCTGTAACCGCAAAATTGAACTCGCCTGTTGCAGGGTCAACAGATCCTCCACCCATGTTGGCAGCGTATAAGCCGTATGGTGTATCAGCAATAATGTCAGCAGGTGTTGATTTTCCAGATGAGATATATGTGTTTGTCATTCTTGAAGTTGGCGCATATTGATAATTCTGCCTTCGCGAGGAACCCGTCTCTGGCATATTCATTCTCCTACTGCCAAGAAGATCAATCATATATCCAGACAAAATCCCCTCTTTAATGAGAACATTATGACTCGATATGTGACCCTCGTCGTCAATAGCAATACTGCCCCACTCCCCTGTCAGCGTTCCATCATCAATTGCCGTAACGAGTGGACTTGCAATTTGCTCGCCAAGTTTGTCAGAGAAAACCGATGCGTGTATGCCTACAGAGGTTGCTTCCAGACTATGTCCACAGGCCTCATGAAAAATGACTCCGCCAAAACCGTTGTCAATAATTACGGGCATTTTCCCGGAAGGAGATGGCTTTGCAGAGATCATCGTTACTGCAACCCTTGCCGCTTCTCGCGCCGTGTCTTCAACGGGAAATGATTCGATAAATTCATATCCTTTTCCAGATCCAGGTGCAAAATATCCGCTTTGTTTCTCTCCTCCAGAGGATGCAACAGCTTCAATCATGAATCTTGTGCGCGTACGGTCATCAGAACGATACAAACCGGTAGAATTGGCTATCCAAATATTCTTGTGGACATCTCCGTATGAGGCACTAGTCTGAGAAATGATTGGATCATATGCCTTAGCTGCTTCTGATGCGCGTCTCAGAAATTCGGCTTTCTCACTCTTCGCAACAGAGACAGGCGCAATACGATATGGATTGCTCACATAATGACTAATCGAGTTCAGACAAATACTCGTAGATGCAGGAAGTGACTGAAGTGATGATGACGCATCAATGGCAAGTCGTACAAGTGTCTCTTCGCGAATATCATTTGAATAAACATAGACACACTTTGTATGTTCGAGAATACGGATTCCTATGCCAAAATCCATTCCGGATGTTGCTTTATCAACGCGACCATTCATCATCGAAATGCTCGAC
>JBPOHB010000235.1:0-12096 GCA_052036055.1 Bacillota bacterium
ATGCGAAAATCAATGCTGCAATGCACCGACTTTGCGAAAAAGGCATTCTTTTCGGCGTTTCCGTTACTGTTACAAAGAATAATATCCGTGAGATTACGCAACTGGATTTTCTGCGCAATCTATTCGAGCTAGGCGCGAAGGTCGTCCTCTATGTCGAATATGTCCCCGTCACACCTGACACGACGGGGGACGCCCCGGACGATCAGGATCGGCTCTTTCTGGAAGAGCGAATTCAATATGCGCGCAAAGAGCTTCGCGATATGCTCTTTCTTTCTTTTCCGGGTGATGAGAAGCATACGGGTGGCTGCCTTGCTGGCGGGCGAGGGTTCTTCCATATAAATCCGGCCGGGGGTGCGGAGCCCTGCCCGTTTTCACCCTTTTCCGATACAAATGTCAGGACACAATCCCTAATCGAGGTTTTGCATTCACCTTTATTCGCAAAGCTATCCGCCGATGGCATGCTTCTCGGCGAACACAGCGGTGGCTGCCTTCTTTTTGAGAAGGAAAATGAAGTTCGCGAGATGATGAAGAATCTGTGATCAGTCTTCTTCTATGCTTTTCTGGAAAGCGGAGAATCCTCCGCCATTCCAATCGATCTGCCCGTCCAAAAGCAGATCGTCACTCCTTGCCTGCTGTGAAGCAAGCATAATAATGTCTTTACCAAAACGAAGCCGCAAGTTATCGATGACCGCACTTACATCTTTCTTTCTATTTGTCTGATCGTTCGGGTCAAATAGTGAAATCTGTCTGTTTGCTGTAACGGGCACAACATCCGCCGCCCTGACACCAAGGCTTCGCACGGGTCGACGCCACGTGTGTGTTCTGCGGAAGAGATCCATGGCAACACGTGCGATTTCTGCTTGCTGATCACACGGCTCAGGTAGACGCTGCTGTCTCTCATAGACGAGAAGATCCGTATCTCGGATATGTATCTGAATTGTTGTACCCATCAGGCCATATTTGCGGAGCCGTCCTGCGACCTGATCGGATAACGCAAGTATGGTTTTCCAGATGTCGTCTTCGCATATCATATCTCGCGCAGTTGTGGTACTATTTCCGACTGATTTGACCGTTCTATGGTATGTCGCAAGTTCGACGGGCGACTCGTCGAGTCCGTTTGCTGATATCCAGAGACTATCCCCATTCTTGCCAAGGTATTGCTGTAGGTACTCTCTTTCCATAGACGCTAATTGCCCAATGGTATGAATATTAATTTTGGCAAGTTTCTGCTGCGTCGCACGGCCTGCAAAGAGAAGGTCGCCGACCGGAAGTTTCCACAGCATATCTTTAAAATTATCACGGGTTATATAGGTCGTCGCATCAGGCTTCTTGTAGTCCGAGCCAAGCTTGGCAAAAATCTTGTTATAACTCGCGCCGACTGAGCAAGTCAACCCAAGCTCATCCCGTACGCGGGCTCGGATCTCATCGGCCTTCGCCTTATGATCGGTTCCGCCCAAATGATCTGTCACATCCAGCCAACATTCGTCAAGGCCGAAGCTCTCAACTCTGTCTGTATATTGACAAAATAATGAGAAGAGCTTCTGGGAATAGTACGTGTATTTCTCGTAATGTCCAGATACGACAACAAGATCCGGGCATTTCTGTCTTGCCTGCCAGATGGTCTCTGCTGTCTTTATTCCGTATTTGCCTGCCAACTGATTCTTGGCAAGAATAATTCCATGTCTCTTCTCCTGATCGCCGCCGACCGCCATCGGAACATTGCGGAGTTCTGGATGATCTTTCATCTCGACAGACGCGAAAAAACAGTTCTGATCTACATGCAATATTTGTCTGTCCATAGCACACCTACACAAGGGAACATTTGTTCTTGTAATATTACTGCTTTATTCTAATTTTTTCAAGACATTTGTGACCAAAATACGTATTTTTTGCAAATTTTACTATGTTAATGAGGCTTGACGCAGAACTTCTGCTTTCATTTCAATAAGGAAAGGTTTATAATTTAGGGTGTAAAACAATTTGTACTAATTGACGCACGCAGCATTTTTGCTTGTGGCAAGCAACAAACAGAAGGTGGTAATTTTTATGGCAAAACAACGCATTCTCTTGGTTGACGACGATCCCGATATCTTGGAAGTTAACCGCGTATTTCTCGCAAACGAAGGTTACGAAGTAAGTATTGCTATGTCAATCTCGCAGACTCTTGAAAAGGCGGCGACAAACGCATATGACTGCATTGTTCTTGACATCATGCTCCCAGACGGAAGTGCCTATGACCTTCCAATGAAACTACGTGTCTATACGAAGGCTCCTATTATATTCTTATCGGCAAGAGATCAGCTTGAAGATAAGATCACGGGCTTCAAGGTTGGCGGCGATGACTATATGACAAAGCCATACAGTCTTCACGAGCTGTCTGCTCGTATTGCAGCGCATATCCGCCGCAACATGACAACTGATGGTCTGCTAATGGAGTTTCCCCCTCTTTCCATTAACATCAAGTCACGTGAAGTTCTTCTGAACAAGCGTCAGGTTCACCTGACGAACAGAGAATTCGACATTTTGCGTCTTCTTGCCGAGACGCCCAACGTCATCGTACCATTTATTAAGATCTACGCCGTAGTATGGGGCGATGATGGGATGTGTGACAATCACCTTGTTATGGTTAATATCAGCTATCTGCGCAAGAAGATGGAGAAGGCCGCACCGGACGTCCAGTTCATCAAGACAGAATGGGGCAGTGGGTACTCCTTCTCTTATCCTCCGATGCGCAACACATTACGCGCTGAATAGAAATGACAAAAAGAAGCGAAGCGAAGCGAACGCTTTCATATGAGAATTACAAGGGAATACGTGCATCTGCAAAGCAGGTGCACGTATTTCGTACGCTCTTGGCTTCGTTTCTTTTCCTGCTTCTATTATCTGGAATCTACTTGACGGTGTATTATCTGAACCAACGCCACGGTAAAGATATAAGCATTGACGAGACCGGGGCGGTCAATTTCGAAGACTCGAATTTTGACAACTCCCCTATGAATTTCCTGGAAGACGGCTGGCAATTCTACCCGGATCAACTACTTGTACCCGATGATTTTGATGATTTCTCAACCTACCTTGAGGATGATCTTCCGAAATACGATTGTTTGGATCTTCCCCATTACAGCAATGTCTCAATTAGTATAAACGGATGGACAGATATGGGGAATGCTGTCACGACAAATGACGATTCTCTATCCCAAATGAAGAATTACGGATATGGAACGTACCGAATCGTCGTGAAACTATCCGATTGTGAGGATATGGTTGCGCTGGATTTCCCCGAGATCAACCAAGCGGCAAAAATATGGGTAAACGGGCGGTTAGTAAAAGAAATCGGGGCAGTCTCTGATTCCAAGGAAGGTTATGTATACGAAGAGGCATCAACAAATATAAAGGCGCTTCCCGATAAGGATGGCACAATCGAAATCATTATTCAGGTTTCAAATTACTCATCAGCATACGGAGGAATAACCTTCTCGCCAGGAATCGGATCCCCCACACAGATTGACAATTTGAACGTTGTTTCAAAAATGTGGATTACCAGTATGTTCACGCTGATTATCATGATCGTGCTGACTGGCTTCTATATTTCCTTCACGTTTCAGAGCCGGCTGAAGTACTATTACTTCATACTCATCATCACGATGTCTCTGGCGTATGAATACTGCGATAAAGTCTTCAACCCTTTGCCGGGAGATTGGAATCGACTATTGCAGCTATCCATTGCGTTGTGCATGACACTCGCCGCGACGCTCTATTTCTTTTCACTCTTTACGCCTGAAACCGAAAACGAGAATCCCTTTAAACACTGGGATGTGCATGTTATATTCTCGCTTACGCTTGTTTTCCTTATAACAATATGGGCAAAACCGACGCTTCTTCATTGCATTGGCATTAGTTTTGCATATACAATTTTTGCTTGTCTGATTAACGGATACAACATGATCCGCGTGTTTTACTACACGCTCCGTGATCCGGAAGTCAATTATTTCCATGCCATTTCAGCGGTTGCCGCTACGTTCATTTTTGCGACCATCCAGATTCGATCCCCGCAGATTTACATTATTCCTTTACATTCAATCGGAACCGTCATTGTCATCGCTTTTGTATCCATCGTATTTACAACGCGATATGTATGCACCTATAACAAGGTCGCGCGTTTTACCGTTGAACTCGAACACGCAGTCAAAGAGAAAACCCGCAATCTGGCAAAAGTAAATGCAGAGCTTCTGACCGCAAATCAGACCCTCATTAGTAATGAAGATGCGCGCAAAAAAATGATGTCCAATGTCTCTCACGATTTACGTACACCGATTGCCGCCATTCGTGGATATATTGAATTGATGCTTAACGAGAACGCGAAGCTTTCACCGGATGCGGTCGAAGGATATCTGAAAAATATGCACACAAGAAGTCTGCAAATGGAACAACTCATTTCTGACCTAATGCAATTGACACGACTTGAATCAGATAATGCCGCTATGAAGGTTCAGCCATTAAGTATGAAGATGATGATCGAGAATCTGTTTGATCTATATTTGATGGAATGCGAGGGCACGGGAAAGAAGCTGACCCTCGATGTTCCCGATCATGATTCACTTATGATTATCGGAGATCCAAATCATCTGATGCGCGTTTTTGAGAATCTGATTGTAAATGCGATTCGATACACGGAAGAAAATGGCGAGGTCAAGATTGTTGCAATTCGCGAGGCTACGGCGTCTGGAAAAGAGCAAATTCATATCATCGTGAAGGATAACGGCTTTGGCATCCCAGCAAATGAAATAACCTATGTCTTTGATCGTTTCTATCGGGCATCCAATGCAGCGGGGCGAAGAAACGGCTCGGGTCTTGGTCTTTCAATTGTTAAAAGTATTATTGATAAACACAATGGGAAAATATGGGTTGAGAGCTGGGAGAAAAAAGGCTCGAATTTTCATGTTCTTCTTCATGCACTTCCTCTTCAGGGAGATAATGATCTCTCCGAGGACGAGGCCTCGCTGAAAATGCTCGAAGCCGATATTCCCAATGAAATCCCTTCGTTTCCCGTCTCTTTCGAGTAGTATTGCCTATGTCCTTTCTATCTCTATGCGAATGCATTTCTTTTCAAAATAGCGACTGCCCCCATTTCTGGCAAGCAAAAACGAGGCGATCCAGTAGGCTACAAGCCAAGGAGACCGTCTCGTTCTTTTTCACTTCATTCACATGGTATGAATTCAGGTGCTTATGCTTGCGCCCCAGATGCATCCAACTTCGCGAAAAACTCATTTAGTTCGCTGATCAATGCGTCACAGTCGATTCCGTGTACCATACAGGCCTCTTCAATAGACTCACCGCTTGCCATCGCGCAACCGAGACAATGCAGTCCGTTCTGAAGGAAAATCGGAATCGTTCCTTGATTGGAATTAAGCACATCAGAAATAATCATATCTTTCGTAATAACCATATATTGTGTCCTCCATATAATCGCTTTCTATTTCGTTTCACCTTAACATTACCATCATTGGCTAGACATATCAAGAGTCACGCGGGCGGTCGTATAAGCTTTTGCCTTCGCAATCGACAAGCACAATCGCCGGAAAATGAGCGACTTCTAGCCGACGAACTGCCTCTGCTCCAAGGTCTTCATAGGCAATTACCTCGGAAGAAACGATGCACTGCGAAAGAAGTGCACCTGCTCCGCCTGTTGCGCCAAGGTAGACGGCGTGATACTTTTTCATAGCGGATAGGACCTCAGGCTTTCGTAGCCCCTTCCCGAGCATGACCGTCTGTCCATGCGCAAGCAAGGTAGGTGCATACGCATCCATACGTCCGCTTGTTGTGGGGCCAGCCGAACCAATCACAGTGCCGGGCCTTGCTGGACAAGGGCCTGCATAGTATATGGCAGCATTCGTCAAATCAAACGGCAATGCTTCCTCCTTCTGCATGGCTTCGCAAATTCTCTTATGTGCTGCGTCTCTTGCCGTATAGATTGTTCCACATAGATACAAGAGTTCGCCTGCGTGAAGAGCCGCCGCATCCATTTGACTAAGTGGAAGATGAATCGTTTTTCTATTTGCACCTGTATTTGACATATTTACCTCCAAAACAATCCCTTGCCTTTGCGCAGAATTTTATCCCCTTGTATACGGATCATTCATATTTTTGCATGGGCATGTCGAGTCGCGTGGCAACTCATATTAACCGCAACAGGTAATCCGGCAATGTGCGTCGGATACGTGTTAATGTTTACGGCAAGTGCCGTTGTCTTGCCGCCAAGCCCAGCAGGTCCGATATCCGTCTGATTGATTGCTTCAAGCATCTCATCTTCCAACTCTCTGATGTGCGCAAGCGGACTACGCTCGAAGATTGGCCGCATGAGCGCAAGCTTTGCTATTCTTGCCGCCATGTCCATCGTACCACCAATACCAACCCCTAAGATGATCGGGGGACATGGATTGGGGCCCGCTTTACGAACCGTCGATAAAATCGCCTCTCGTATTCCGGGCAAACCCTGTGACGGACTCAGCATCGTAATACTGCTCATATTTTCGCTTCCAAACCCTTTCGGTGCTAGTGTTATGTCAACTTGGTCTCCCTCAACAATGTCCCATAGTATGACTGCCGGCGTATTGTTTCCCGTATTCATACGAAGGATCGGATCAGACACAACAGATGCCCGAAGGTATCCCTTCGTGTAGCCAGAAGCAACCCCCGCATGAATAGCGTCCTCGACGAGGCCGCCATAGAAATGAACGTCTTGTCCGATTTGCATATGAACAACAGCCATTCCTGTGTCCTGACAAATCGGTTGTTGATTTTTGCGCGCAAGAACCGCATTCTCCAGAAGTTCGTCCAGAATCGCCTTCGGTCGATCTTCCGATTCGCAGTCACGCATCTGTCTCATCTTGTCTTCGATGTCTTTCCCAAGCATAATATTCGCCTGAATACACAGTTCAGACACAGTATTTTCAATCAGACTAACGGAAATTTCTCTCATTTATTTTTCTCCTAAACAAATTGCACAAAAACGCATCGAATTCTATACAAATTACGTCTAATTCTACTATGCAAAACCCATTTCGTGAAGTAAAATATGTTTGTGTCATTTGAGGATTCTTGTAGAAAAGCAGCATATTCTTAATTTGCACAACATAAAATTCATCACAATAGGCTTGACATAAAGTATCTCCTCATAAGATAATAGCCGAAGTGAATATCGCCTGAAGGAGGCAAATAATTATGAATAAAACAGACTTGATCGATGCCGTTGCTCAGAAAACAGATTTGACAAAGAAGGAATCAGAAGCAGCTATTAACGCTACTCTCGATGCTATTGTCGAGGCGCTTGCAAGCGAAGAGAAGGTAGTTCTTGTTGGTTTTGGTACTTTTGAGACAAAGAAGCGCGCAGCTCGCAAAGGCCGCAACCCAAGCACGAAGGAGCCTATCAATATTCCTGCATCCAAAGCACCTGTCTTTAAGGCAGGCAAAGGTCTGAAGGATAAGGTCAACAAGTAAGCGATGCTACCTTTCGCTTGGCGTATGATGTGACTTTCATCATTTTGCGCTTTGCATAAGCAACCATTTGAAACATGATTTGATCTTTGTGACGGGGTGGACAGCATTTGCTGTTCGCCCCGTCGTTTTTTTGCAGACACGAATCCTATTCTAACAGCATAAGGATCAGAGTGCCGTCTCATGAGGCTTGCAATCGAATTGCCTTACAAGCTCGGCAGAAGCCTCTTCGTGGAATTTCTGAAGGATGTAGACATTTCTGTGGCCTTGCGCAAACAGTACTGTATCGCGCAGCGCATAACGAATATTTCGTTCCACCTGTGCACCCGACACCCCGTACTCCTGCCCCGTCTGGGGATATATGCGCTTCGACACCGTCGTCATGAGCGATGGATCTCGAAGACTATTCAGCAAAATGAATCGAATCATCCGCGTGCCAAGTAGTCCGCAATCCAAATCATACTTCTCTGTCACTGTCTTGACCGCATCCAGAAGAGATGTATTGGATAAGGATGTCACGTCCATTCTTTTGGCAATCTCCGATGTAATATGGCGAACCGCAGAATGGACGCCGAAACGCGAATCAACCATATAATGGAAACGACCGGCAGTATCTGCAATGCCCACATAGCCCTTATGCTTCATAATCGAATTAATATTGTCCAGAATCATCCGGTCACTACATACGACATAGAAGCCGATCTCTTTATCTATATCTGGGTAATATCCGAATGTCTTGTCGGTCACACTGTCCATATCCAAAAAGCACCTCCATATCTACAGGAATCCTTGTAGATATATTGTTGCACGTTCATTTTTTTCATTCAATATGATATATGCGTAATGCGGGGAAAATCTTCAGTCACTTTCTGTCTGGTCATCAAATGCTGGCTCAAGATCAATGGCATACCGACTGTTCGGCGTGTATTTAATGATAAGCTCATCGCCTTTCTGCGGCTTGAAGGCGAAGGGGTTGAAATAATACGTTTCATCGCCTACTACTATGGAGTGATTCAAATAGCCGACGCTCTGAACGGTTCCAACCGAGACGGTATATTCGCTTTTGAGGATATAAATGCAATCAAGAGCCCTCGGAATGACAGAACTTGTCACTTGAAAAAGAAAAACAAGCGTAATGATGACGGGGAAAATGAATACGAAGCCCCTTTTCGCTTTGTGGGCGCGTAAAACCGATACATAGTGCAGCATAATGAATAGAAGAAAAAGTGAAATCAGCGAATGTACCGCAAAATTCAAAAAATAATATACCATTTTCTGCCCGCCTCTCCGATACACGTATTATCTGCCTCTACGGCAGTTCCTGTCAAATAATTCATGGAATATGGGTATTTATGACTTCACGCGGCGTAATAACATAATCCATTTTGCAATCGTGCCAATCCGTTGCGACCTCCAAGACAATCTGGAAATCATACGCAATTCCAAGCAATAGAGGTGAAGCGTCAGCATGATCCATAAGAAAGCGGTCATAGAACCCTTTACCATACCCCAGTCGCGCGCCTTTTCGGTCATACGCCAACCCGGGAAGACACATAATACGGATTTGCTCGGCAGATACTTCCCTTTGACATATCATCGGTTCCGGTATAGAAAAGCGCCCTTTTTCCAGCCTGTCTCCATCTGAATAGGCGTAGAAATGAATTCTGTCGCCTGTTATTTTGGGTAGAGCGATCTGATAACCCATACTTGTAAGTAGCTCATGATTGCCAAGCAAGTTCGGCTCACCTCGAATGGGTGAAAATAGAGCAATCACGTTGGGATTCTTCTGCTCGTTCACGGGAGCGGGAAGGGACAGTAAATTCAGTATCACAGCACGGCCGGCGCGAAGAGCCTCCTCAGAGCTAAGCCGTTCTCGCTTCGCAAGCATGGTATTGCGCATCTGCTTCTTGCGCGCAGCAATTTCTTCTTTATCCATTTACAGATCCTCTGGCATCTCTTCTCCTGACTGGATCAGCTCTTGAAAAGCGTCCTCAGAGAGAATTGGAATGTCAATCTCCATCGCTCGCTGCAGTTTGCTGCCTGCGTCCTCCCCGGCCAAAACATAGCTTGTTTTCTTGGAAACGGCCGAGGATACTTTTCCTCCATGCGCGATGATCAGCGCAGAAGCTTCCTCTCGCGACAGGTGCATGAGGGTGCCAGTAAGTACAAAGGTCTTCCCTTCCAATCGATTGTCCTTCTTCTGTGATACCATACCTGCGTCAAGTCTGACACCATGACGTGATAATTCATTGATCAGATGATTCGATTGTGGCTGTGCAAAAAAGTCGATAACGGACTGCGCCGTTACCATTCCGAAATCCGGAAGGGCTGCAAGTGTCATGATATCTGCCTGAGCCAAATCATGTATGCTTGTAAAGTTCTCGGCAAGGGTTCGTGCGGCGACCGAGCCGATGTTTCGAATCCCCAATCCGACGATAAGGCGATTCAGAGGCGGCGTTTTCGCTTCAGTAATTGCTGCAAGAAGCTTCTTGACGGATGCCGCTCCAAGTCCGGGAAGTTTAATGAGTTCGTCTTCTTTCTCATGAAGCGAAAAAAGATCCGCGACGCCATGAATGATGTTTTTTTCAAGAAGAAGCTCCACAACAGAAGGACCGAAACCATCGATATCAAGCGCGCTCTTTGAGACAAAATGAATGATATGCCGCGCAAGTTGTGCAGGACATTCTACTCCCGTACACCTGCTTGCGACCTCACCCTCTTCTCTTTCAACTTTTGCTCCGCAGACAGGGCAGTATTGGGGCATCACAAAAGGCAGTGCATCGGGCGGTCTTTTATCGAGTAGTACGCGAATAACCTCAGGGATGACATCTCCCGCTTTCGCAATTAGTACCGTATCGCCTGCGCGCAAATCTTTCTCATGTATGAAGTCTTCATTATTCAGAGTCGCTCGCGACACCGTGCTCCCCGCTACATGAACCGGATCAAGGATGGCAACTGGCGTTAGTTTTCCCGTTCGTCCGACCGAAATATCAATTTGTCTGACAATGGTCTCTTTTTGTTCTGGTGGATATTTGTATGCGATCGCCCATTTAGGCGATTTACTTGTCTGTCCGACTCTATCGCGAAGCGAGATCTGATTGAGTTTAACGACAGCGCCATCAATACCATAAGGCAATTCGCCGCGGGATTCAGAAATAGCATGTATCGCGGTCAGAACCTCTTTGCAAGTCGTACAGACCTGATACCCCGGGCTGGCCATAAAGCCTTGACTTGCCAAAAATTGTAGCGATTCGGCATGTGTCTCAAAGGTCTTGCCTTCAATTTCCTGAATATTAAAAATAAATACATCCAGATCTCTTTTCGCCGTTATCGCTGCATCAAGTTGCCGAAGTGAGCCGGCAGCAGCATTTCTTGGATTTGAAAATGTCTTTTCGCCACGTATTTCAGCCATCTCGTTAAGCCTGTCAAAGGCAGGAAAGGACATGTATACTTCACCCCGCACCTCCAAATAAGGTATCGGGTCGACAAGCTGCTTGGGAAGCCGTTTGAGGGCGCGTATATTCTCCGTGATATCTTCACCGGTTCTTCCGTCTCCACGCGTTGAGGCGCGCGTCAGGCGACCCTGCGTGTATTCGATTGATACGGATAGCCCGTCGATCTTCTTCTCAACGACAAAATCCGAATTCGCACGTGGCTCGTACTCTTTGACAGCAGAAATAACTTTCGCGCAGAAGTCTTCTATCTCCGCTGAGGAGAAGGCGTTCGAAAGGCTTTGCATGACATTATTGTGTGTAACCGTACCAAATTTTGAGACCGCTTTCCCGCCGACTCGTTGGGTTGGCGAATCCGGTGTAGCGAGAATCGGATATTTGTTTTCAAGATCGATCAGTTCCCGAAGAAGTGCATCATATTCATAATCCATAATTTCCTGCTCATCTTGCTCGTAATACAGCTTATTATGGTATGTAATGATCTCTTTTAGTTCGGAAATTCGTTTCGACGGCTCAATTTCCATATAGAATAACCTCCGGGCCGAAGAATCATGCCTTCTTACGGTTGTGTGCCAGATTAAGCAGGGGAATCATCATCATGGAAAACAGAAAAACGCCCCAGATAATCATCGGCAGTCCAAAAAGATTACCGATCCATGTCCCAAGACCATCTTTCGTCACAATGATAAAGGGCTTAAGTGCTGTGGCTCGTATGCCAAAATGAACATAGAGCGGAGTCATCACCAGCTCGTAAAAAAGCAAGACGGGAAGCGAGAAAATATAAGCATCTGCAAGCCATGCGCCGAGCTTCTCAGCCCGCGCAATCTGAATCAGAAGCGCCACCGCAAGACCCATGGCGACGGCAAAAGAAACCACGCCGTAATCCTTCTGACGATAGGCAAGAAACAAATAGTAGAGCATGCTAAGCAGTGCACACACGCCGGCAATATAGGGCGAATATTTCTTAGCGCTCAGCGCCAAAAGTACAATCGTACTTAAGCAGAGAAAGAGGGACACGATAAGTCCGACAAATAAGGGCGTCCCAGAAATATGAGAGAATGCCCAAATATATACATTCTTGCATCCATTGGCGAAATATCGAAAAGGACCCGTAATGATGGTCCCCCATAGAACAAACAAAACAAACGAC
>JBPOHB010000187.1:0-2208 GCA_052036055.1 Bacillota bacterium
CATTCGTTACGTCCACCGAAAAAGCTGTTAATCGCGTCCTGCTCAATCAGACTTCTTTTATCCGAAATCTTCTGATTTCGACCCTGATAATAATTACCTGCTTCGAATATGGAAAGATATTTTTCATTGAACGCTTTGTCCGTGGTCCACCTGTTCTTGGCTTTGATGGACTCGCGGATTCGATGCGCTGCGGCACTCCCAACAGTCGCATAGATGTCTTTTTGGTTCAGGTTGTTATCATTGAACGTCAGCGTCCATAATAACGAGATGACACTGTCGGATAAACCACATTCAACATACCTACCGATATCATCATGAAGTAGTTTATCCATGTGGTCGACATAATCGCTGCAGTCCAATTTCTCAATTCCGATATTTTCGCCTAATGATTGTAAACTTGAATTGTTAGAAGATAACAGCATCGTATCCCTAACCAGGGTAGCCGTGCGTATCCCCCGTAATTTATCGTGATAATTATCAGAATTTAATGCTCTCCCATTGAAGAAGCAAAGTTTATTCATGCAAGATAATTGGTCCATCATTTTCTTGTTGTTATAAAAATTAGTCAAGTCAACGCCATTAAAGTGGCTCACGAGCGCGATTTTATTATAAGGATACGAACGCTCATGATTATCCTTCGCCTTCATGTAGGCTTTGCTAGAAATAGACAAATTATCGGGATTCTCAAACGACTTGTATTGTCTTAGCTGCTTTTTGAACTGTGGCATCTCGACTTTCAAAAGCGATAGAAACCCATTGATAAGCCGTGCATATGATAATGGCGCATCCACCGCACAGAGCACGATATAGTCATAGTGACAGAAGTGATTATGAATATCATCGAACATTACGCACGAAAATTGATAACTCAAGACTCGTCTTTTAGCTTGAATAGAAGATTCGTTCCAATCATTTCTGATGAAGAACTTATCTTTGACAAGGTCATCAGCCTCAGCCTTAGCTTTAACGTGTAAGAGAGTATTCTCGTATACAGAAACAGTGATATCATCCATTGAAGCAGCATCAACGACCACCCATTCAGTATCAAAACCAATCACAAGCGGTATAGTACGAAAGAGACGTTCAGTATAGCCATCGCTAACACGCAAATTGAAGATATCAGAAACAGCAATAACACTCGTATCATCAGTCAAGTACCACTCGTCTTCCTTCGCTCCAAATGCATTTAGTGGTACCACTCCTAAATCCGCGTTGTCATTGGGTTTTTCTGGGTTGCTTAAGGACGGAACATCTTTTTGAACGACCTTTTTTGCACCTTCCACAGTCTTATACAAAAGTCCATATCCCAGCGTCTTATCTTTTCCCTCGACAGGTTCTACCCGAACTAGTTCCGAGGTTAGATGTTTTCCTCTAAGCTGCAGTTGCTTACCTTCAAGCTTCTTGATTTCTTGTTCCATGTTCATTTTCATAGATGTACCTCCAAATGGTTTTGGGGTATCCTATGCCTTGATTTCTATCGTTATTCCTTATTGACGTTCGATACGGTTTGATTGATGCCAAACCTTGCTGAGTAAGGGGATTATTGGTCTCATTTCATCATCTTCTTATTTGAGCAAGAAAAAACCGTCATCTCCTTAAGGGATAACGGTCATCTAAAATTCATGTCCTAACAATTTCTCCTATTTCGACAGTTGGTACTACGCTACCTAATCATTTTCCTTTAAGGAGTGTAGGTTCTCCACCACTTGTGGTTCGATGTTTTCCTTCTGCTTTTTCCGGTCTTGATAGTCCAATTCTCCGTTTATTTTGACCGTGTACAGCAACATTATAAGCATCAGTTCCATGTAGTGCCCTTTATGCTCGTGGGCCAATCTTTTCGAGAAGCTCCCATGCGTATATTTATTTCGGATTGCCAATGTATTACTGAATATTTTATCGTCCATGACATAGGAAATATAGTCGCTTTCCTGTTCAGAGAAAAGAGTATTCCCGTATCTAAGATTTCCTTTTTCTACTTCTTGTTGGACCTTCGCCAAAAAGGCATCCGAAAAATCGAATAAAGAACAGTATCCTGATTCCCAAATCGTTCGATATGCCCGGATGAGCACAAGGTCTTTGAAATATATTCGGTTCTGCGCCTCATATCCAATGACATTATTATTCTCTCAATAATCCAGAACAATACCTATTCTTCGTTCCGCGAAATCATCGAGAGTTGCTCCATTTAAGATTTGCTCATAAAAGGAC
>JBPOHB010000131.1:0-6520 GCA_052036055.1 Bacillota bacterium
ATATCTCCGTATAAAAGCACTGCAGTGAGTGATTCGCTGATTTGCTTTTTGTCATTTCGAATGGCTTGAATGATCCCATCAAGTCTAAAATATGCAGGGTCTAAATGAAGCGTGAGAATCTTTAGACACACAGCTTCAATCCGCTTTTCTACCTTCTCATCAAAAATCCCGCGACTCACCGAAATACGGTTTGCAATAAGCATTCCGATTGCCACCGCAGAACCATGAGGGACACGAAATCTACTGACGCTTTCGATCGCATGCCCGAAGGTATGCGCAAAATTCAGATAGATCCTATCTCCCTGATCAAATTCGTCATTCTCAATATAGGGCTTCTTGAAGAGGAGAGATCTTTCCACAAACTGATTGAGTGTATCCGTATCTCGTGCAAGTAATAAATCAATCTTCTGTTCTATTCGATCCACACCGGATATGCCTGACATGACATTGAATTTAACGACCTCGCCAAGTCCGCTTTTGAAATCAAGGTCCGAAAGCGTCTTAAAAAAATCTGCGCAGATATGTAGCTTGTCAGGCGGATAGAAGGTTCCAAGCAAATTTTTGAACTGCTTATAGTTCAGTGATGTCTTTGATCCGACGCAGCTGTCACAACAGGCAAGAAGGGTCGTCGGCACGAATATCCATTGAATCCCACGATATAGGATATTTGCAACGAACCCTGTAACATCTTGTATAATTCCACCGCCAACCGAGATAAGCAGTGCGTTTCTTTTTGCAGAAAGCGTGGTAAATTTATCGCAAATTGCAAGGACAGTCTCCATCGTCTTCTTCTCTTCGACTGCATCAAGGAGAATCAGGCGCGATTCATCTATTCCGACAAAAAGCGTCTCCTTGTAAAGCTCATATACAATTTTGTCAGCAACCCATAATGCGTTTTGTCTCTTTTTAAGATCCTCAAAAAAAGAATAATCTGGTTCGATAATGACTTCATATTCCTTCATGTGTGACTTAATCTTCATTGTATAGTAAACCCTCCATCTATCGCAATCTTCTGACCAGTAATGAACGTATTCTCTTCAGATGCCAAAAAATAGATGAATTTGGCGATCTCCTCCGGCTCTGCCATTCTCTTGAGTGGCAGACTCTTGCTAATTGCCTCTATCTCATCTGCCGAATTATTCTTCTTCGTGAGTTCTGTCAGCACATATCCGGGGCATACCGTATTAACCAGAATATTGTGGGGGCCAAGTTCAAGTGCGAGCGTATTCGTCACGCCATGCAAAGCATTTTTCGTCGCTGAATAGGTCAGCCTGCCCTCTCGTGACACAATTGCCCAAATCGAGCCGATATTTACGATTCTCCCGTAATGATTTTCTTTCATCGAACCGACCAGACCGCGAAGCAAGCGAATCGGAGACGTCAAATTCACACGTATTGTCCGGTTAAGCTCCTCGTCAGTAATGTTCTCAAGCGTATTGATTTCATTGATTCCGGCATTATTGATAATCACATCGAATGAATCCGCTGCATGAGCACGAACATAGGCATCCACAGAATCCTCGGAATCAAGATCGAGTTCGTCGCGATCTGGCGCTACCACCCTATACCCCTCTTCTCGAAATTTCTCGGCAATCGCCCTGCCAATCCCCCGACTGGCACCCGTAACCAAAACAGTTTTCATGTTGGTAGTGACTCCTTGTATTTGTAATTTGATAGTTAATTATCTCTGTGTTTCCCGACAAAGTCAATGGATCAGAACGATCTTCTCTCGCTCCCCTATTCCTTTTTCGCACAAAGGAAGGTAAAACGCAGGTGTCTTTATTATGGGACATATTATCAGAAGAAAACGAGTAAAAAAACACCCCTTCGCTTTGGCAGCAGAAGGGGTGTTCAAAATGCATATGATTGCCTTTATTCTTACTCTTCGTATTGAGAAGGTGTGACAAAGGTCAGGTTCAGTTCGTGGCTGTGTTTCTTCAGAAAATCAGCGATGTAGCCGTTAAGATAATCAACCTTCTCGTGAACGAATGAATACTCCATCTCAGCATTTAGATAATTGGATTCCGTGTGCAGATATCCGTCAAACCCCGCAAGTGCGACCGCCCCAACGCCTTCTTCCATCAGTGCTCGAAGAAGCATAATCAGAGAGTTATCCGGAATCTCCGTATTCTCATCAATCAGAGATCCATAGTTTAAGACAAAAGTGAAATTCTTGCTGACACTGCAGAGGTTAGAGGTAGCTATCAGCTTAACATGCGCATGCTCCGGCTTCACCAGTTGCGCAAGCAATTTCGTATATCTTTTGTTATTTGTCGCAAAAATATAGTCTGCCTCGATTTCTTCGGGAATCGAGTTTATCGCAATAATGATCGGATGATTGCTCGAAATAAACGAGGCTATCTGCTCTGCATGCGATTTCACACTTTTCCCTGGCCCGACAATCAGGACCTGTTTCTCTGCAAGTAGCGAATGAAGCATTTCTTTTGCCGCTGAATCGTCGCACTCATGAAGCTGGTACTCCAAATACAACCGTTCGATTTCTTTCTGATCGTAAAGGAGTTTCTTCTCGCCCACTAATCTGCCCAAGAGATCCTGAATCGATTTCATCGACATCGTTCCCTTATTCATAAGGAAAGATACATAATTGGGATGACATTTCTGCGAGGAAGCAACAAAGAAAAACGGCTTGTATCCCCACGGCGACTTCTGATGAATCTCCATAAGATTCATATCAATTGCCTCAAGCTGAAGACTAATATCATACTTCTTCCCGAAGTGTTCGTTCATATGCATCGAAAGTAGTTCAAGCGGTGTGTTTCCGGCGCTCTTCCCCATTCCGTAGAGAGTACCATCGACAACAAGCGTCCTGTTTGCATCACGACTCAGGAACTCGATTCCATTTGCATACCCCATCTGAAAATTATTATGCGCGTGATACGCAAGCTGAATTTTCGGATCAAGATGTTTGTCCATCACGTCGAAGATCTTCATAAGTCCTTCTTGGTGAAGAAGCCCATACGTATCTACCATTGATATGCCGTCCGGCATGATCTGATTGATCTCTGCAATCAGATACATCAATTCGTCTTCACTGTAACTTGTGATTGAAACGCAGTTCGCATAGACGATGTACCCCAGCGCCTTAATCTTCGCGCAAAATTCCAGTGCTTCGCGCATTTTCTCTTTTTTGAAGATCACGCGAATGCCGTCTAGATATGAATCCTTGCATGGCTCAAGATTCTCGATCGGGCACGTACCGTAGTCGATCATTCCTAGGATAATGGACGATTTCTTATTCACATCAGAATATATTGCTGTGGCGCTTGCCGTATCCGGGAAAATACTGTAGTCCGGGTCGTAGGGTCTTCTGCTGTCAAGGAAGCCGACTTCGATCAGATCAATCCCTGCGCCCACCAGTCGTTCCAGCACACTTATCATCGTTTCGTGTCCGAAATGCCAATCATTTACATATCCGCCATCGCGTAAAGTACAATCAAGAAGAAGTACATCATTCATCGGGTTATCCTCCTGCTATTATTCGGGTCATGCATCTGTACCCGGCTTATTACTTGCGTCTGTCTGGGAAGGCCATTCAATGCTATCACATGTGAAATGATATCAGCATCCACGAAGTCGAAGCATCATACTTTCATGCTCTTCGCGATCGAGAAAAGGCGCCATATCATCAAGCGGCGGCGAATACATTGAGCCATCTTCGAGTCGTCTTGATGCCAATTTCGGTGAAAATGGCTGCTCTACATCAACAAATACCTCGATAAGAACGGGCCCTGTGTGAGTATATGCCTTATCAAGGATCTCCTGCGCCGTATCAACCGAATCAATTCGGTAATAGGGCAGCCCGAATGCGGGGGCTAATTTCTCAAATGGTGCAAACCCTAGTCCGCTCTCATTATTCACCCCATGCAGAGGCATACCGAAAAACCCTGCCTGCGTCTGCCTTATTGAGTGATAGCCGCTGTTATTGATTATAACGACCGCCATATTAAGCTGATGGTAAGCAACTGTCTGTAATTCTTGCAAATTCATCTGGATACTGCCGTCACCCTCAACACAGGTCACATGACGACCTTTCGAACCAATGGATGCACCGATCGCCGCTGGAAGCCCATATCCCATCGAAGCACAGCCAGAATTCGTATAGAGTCGTTGCTCGGGCCGAATATCTGCCGCCTGGAAGGTGCACACGCACGCAGATCCATTACTGCATACAATTACTTCATTTTCTGAGAGCCGCTTGAAGAGCGCTTCTAGAAAGGTATAGGGATTGATTGGCGACTTCTTCTCGGCATATTCAGGCACAACGACAGGGTATTTCTCTTTCATGGAGCGGCAGGTCTGAAGCCAGTCTGACTTCTCTTCAAGCTTCTCATCTCCGAGTCGATCCGATAACTGAGATATTAGGTCCGCCACGTTTCCCAGAATGGGGAGACCAAGAGAGAGCGTCGGCTTCGTCAGTTCAAGCGGGTCAATATCTACGGACATAATGAATGCATCCTTCGCAAACATTTTCCAGTTATAGCTTATCTGGCGAATATTGAGTCGACACCCCAGTACAAGAAGTACATCGCAACTCTGAATGATCATATTTCCCGATCGATCGCCAATCGTACCTGGGCGACCAACATACATCGGATGATCATTCCATATCGTATCATGTGCGTTCCAAGCCGTAACGACCGGTATGTTCAGTTTCTCAACAAGCTCGATAAATTCGTCATGACAATTTGCCAGACGAATTGCAGATCCGGATAAAATCAGTGGACGCCTCGCAGACTTGAGCTTCGCAATAACCTGCGCCGCAATTTCGGGTGAAATTGGACAAGGAAGCTGCGATGCATCTTCTGACGGATCATACCTGATCAGGTCATCCGTCTCGATGATTGCAGACTGAACATTAAGGGGGACATCCACCCAAGAAGGCCCCTGCCTCCCGTGCATCGCAATGTATAAGGCGCGCTCGATATGGTATTCAATCGTAAGCGGGTCGGTAACCATAACGGAATATTTCGTCATTGGCTCGATAGACCGTGTGATATCATACTCCTGATCGCCAAGTTGACGCATGGGTTTCCCCGTCGATCGCACGGTCGTATCATAACGAACCTGGCCGGAAATAATGAGCATCGGTATCGAATCCAGCCATCCGCCAAGGACTCCGGTAATCGCATTGGTTCCGCCGGGACCCGAGGTAACGCAAACAGCCGCTATATTGCCCGTAAGTCGGGCATAGCTCTCTGCTGCAATGGCACAAGCTTGTTCATGGTGATTGTAAATTGTGGTAATGGACGAATTTCGACCGAAAGCATCATTAAGATGCATCGCACCGCCGCCGGTAATACTGAAAAGATGTGAAATCGAATGTTTCACCAAAAGATTAGCGATATGATCCGCTACTCGAATGCGCATAGATAAACCTCCTACGTTTCAAGATTTCCATAATACATCGCAGGGCACAAAAAGACAAGTGCAACCTGGCAGTTAACCTGAAATCCTTTCATCCCTTGGACAAATCGTTCGCTCGCACGAATAGCAGACATATCCCGCCGTGCAAGCGATGAGAAAACGAGTCATTTCCAGTATCACACAGGGCGCGATCCGTATATTGCGATACAAAGATTGTAGCTCTCATTTACACCGTTGTTGATTGCATAACAAGCCGGATTTGCCGTATCGTCTGCTGTCCGATAAATTGTGATCGCATCATCCGGATTCGTAGAAAGTGATGAAAACTGCAAAATATACTGTGCTCCCACGGTGGTCTGAACATCTTCAATATCAATGGTGTTCATTGCATTATCCGTAAATAAATCTACCTTAACACTCATTTCTTCGATTACTTCATTCGTACTTGCATCAATGATGCTAAGCGTGATATCTGACAGATTCACTCGCGCACAGGTTCCAACATACACTTTGATTTCCGTAACTTCCTCGCCTTGTGCGGTAAATACCTGTGAAACACAGTTATCTTGCGTAATCATACCCACATTATCCGTAGCAGTTACTCCCGTATTACACTGAAGGAAGGGTGAATGCAGCGCAACGACAAAGCACGCTGCACAAGGAAGTAAGAAGAACCCCATTCCACCCCAGAATTGGAAACGCGTCCACCCCCATTTGCTTCGATCTATCGGTTCTGAGAAATCATCCAAGCTGTATTTCGGATGTTTGAAGATAGCGCTTACGAGGAGAAGTCCTGACATAATTGAGTAGAACATATTTCGGTCCTGAATCTTATAGATCGCACGAACGGATAAATTCGTATCAATGCGCCCGCCAAGCAGATCCCCGAAGATGCCCCATGCCAGCATATTCTGGTCGATATAGTCCGTCCAGAAATTGACTGTAAACAGTATATAAAAGACCATGATAAGGAACTGGATAATCATAAAAATGTCGAATTTCTTGTTCATGAATGCGCCCAAAACCCAAAACGGCACGGCGAACAATAGCCATTGTGGATGCCACATAGATAATCCAAATATAAGAAAGACCGTGAAATTCAAGTAGAAAATTGCCCACTTCGCCAGACTTACAT
>JBPOHB010000087.1:0-7557 GCA_052036055.1 Bacillota bacterium
GTTCCCATTACTGTTTTTCATGATACCGACGATGATCGGAGGACTCTTGCAATTTTTCATTTATGGGATATCCTTCTTGTGGCCGTGCATGGTCATTTCGATACAAATCCTTTTCATGAGTAAGCAGAGAGGGCAATTGTATACGGATCACTTAACGGGGATCAATAACCGAAGGATGCTTGATCACTACTTAGGTGAGATCACCCGCAAGGAGCATCCGAAGAAAATTATTGCTGGCATCATGGTCGATCTGGATTCATTTAAGGCCATTAACGATATATATGGGCATATTAGCGGAGACGATGCTTTGATTTTTGTTGCGGATGTTTTGCGAGCAAGTTTTGGGAATAGGGATGTAATCTGTCGCTTTGGCGGGGATGAATTTTTTATCATTATGATGTGTAAATCGGAGGCGGATGTGAAAGGTGCCATCGCACGACTGAATCGGAATATTGCACAGAACAATGAGAGAAAAGCATATCCGTATTCAATTTCGCTTACGAGTGGATATGCCATATTCGATCCACATATTGACGAGGATGTTCAGGCGTTTATTCGAAGAATTGATGAGTCGATGTATAGCAACAAGGAACGCAGGTAACGAAATGAATCATAAAGAGCTTTTTATCGGAAAATCGGAAAATTATGCAAACTACCGCCCGTCATATCCCAAAGAATTGATCCTTGCGGCGATGAAAGAGATAAGGCTGCCACCCGGCGCGAAAGTGGCCGATATCGGCTCGGGAACAGGAATTCTCACGCGCTTGCTACTTGAGGGCTCTTATCAGGTCTATGCTGTCGAGCCAAATGACGAGATGAGAATGCGTGCAGAGAAGGAGCTAGCAGAATATGGAATGCTGGTTTCGATTTCCGGAAGTGCTGAGGATACGGGGCTATCTTCCGGTACGATCGACTTTATTACCGCCGCCCAGGCATTTCACTGGTTTGATAAAGAAGGCTTCAGACGCGAATGTAAACGGATAGGGAAGCCAGATGTCACGGTGATGCTTATCTGGAACAGCCGTGATCCAGATAGTGAGTTTGTAAAGGAGAATGCGCAAATATGCAAGAAATTCTGCCCGAATTTTCGCGGCTTCAGCGGGGGGCATAATTATTTGAGTGAAGATATTTCTGCTTTTTTCAGGGATGGAATATACGAGACCGTACGGATCGATAATCCTCAGTATTATGATCTGTCTGGATTCATCGGGAGAAATCTCTCCGCGTCCTATTCATTGACTCCAAGCGATAGAGATTATCAGGATTTTGTCTTTGCACTCAGGACTCTCTTTGCTGCGTATGCATCTGATGGAATTGCCTGCATGCCACAATACGCGTATAGTTATTGGGGCAAGGTTTGAGGAAGGGAAACAAAGGAGAGAATGAGAAATGAGTTTTGATGAGCAAGCGGCGGCCTGGGACACCAATGAGAGGGCAATGCGCGCAAAGCGAATTGCCGAGCAAATTGACTTCGTTATTGCCAAACATAAATACAGACACGCATTAGATTTTGGTGCGGGCACGGGACTGATTAGTTTTTCACTTACGAATCTTCCGGCGAAGATCACACTTCTGGATTCTTCTTCGGAAATGCTTCGCATAGCGTCTGAAAAACCAATAGCAGCAACCATTGATCTGGAAATAATGTGCGCAGACATTATGGAGAAGGATTGTCTGACGGACAAGTACGACCTGATCTATTCTTCAATGGTCTTCCATCATGTTCGTGACATTGAGGCAGCCATGGTGACCCTTTCGTCTCATCTGGAAAACGCAGGGAAAATGATCATTGTTGATCTCGTATCTGATGACGGAGCCTTCCATCGGGACGATACGGATTTTGATGGACATAATGGATTTGAGGCAAAGACTTTTGCCGACATCATGCTGGCCCAAGGATATACGGATATTACGTCTGAGATATTCTTTTCCGGAAGGAAAAACAAGACGGTGCCATATTCTTTGTTTATGGTTAGTGGAACACGTAGGGTCTGAAAAGAAGAAGACTGTCATCGTGCACATAATCCAGAGAAGTAATTGGATGTTGACACATGAACAGGCGGCATGTAATATTTAGTAAATTAGCAAATTAGTAATTTAGTAATTTACTAAAATCGCCATGCGCAAATTTTCTCGCGTGCAATAGAGATGAGGAAAAAATGGATATACCAACATATTTGAAACACAAACCGGTCTTTGTGTCTGAGAACTATGAGAATGTTGACGGACGACTTGCAAAGAAGACGGATGCGAAGGGACTATCGCTTGGTCTGGCACAGTGGAACGATCGAGGAAATGTTGATGTCTCGGCAAAGGTGTGGCGCTATACGGGGGAGAAATGGTCCAGACAATCAGAGGAACTTCCAATGCACCGCGTTCTGGATCTTGCCATTTTGCTATGTAGGTCGAAGCTCTACCTCTCAGAATCCTATCGCTTCCCGAAGCTGTACCAGCCGGAGAAACCGCTGATCGATCGTATTGGCATGCAAGGTGACGCCATGAATATTTCTGTCTGTACAAAGAATCCGTTGATTGACGAAGATCTCTTGCTTTTTGCAAATACACTTTCAAGAGACGACGAGCTACTGGGAGAAAGACTTCAGATATTGTCTGACACGTTGAAAGAGATGGGGTACTAATTGTGGACAGAGAAAGAAAGAAACAACTTACCACTTCCTACCTAGAAAAGAAGAAAATCGGCGGTGTTTTGGGCGTTCGAAATAAGCTTACTGGCAAGACGCTTCTTATATCGACTACAGATATAGACGGATATATGAATCGATTCTCCTTTTCGCTCTCAACAAATTCACCGATTCATGTCAAACTCACAAGCGACTGGATGAAGTACGGATCGGAGCAATTTGTCTGTGAGATTCTGGAATCGTTGGAAAAGAAGAAAGATCAGACAGATCGTGAATTTACGGACGATATTGCCGAACTTCTGGATATGCAGAAAGAGAAGATGGATTCTGCTTTACTCTACTAAATTTGTGGCAGGTATCTATTTTGAGAATCGTAACAATTCCGGTCAAGTTTTTTGGTGGATAATCCTGTATTGTATCTTTTGAGGTGAGTAGATGCTATGAGTCATCCAGATGTGATACGAGCGGTTCAGGCGATGCAGGAATATATTGAGAGAAATATTACATCGCCGATTACCCTACATGAGCTCGCGCAGATCGCGGGTTATTCACCATGCTACAGTGATCGGATTTTTCGGGAACTGACTGGAAAAACACCCTTTGATTATATACGGGCGCTTCGTCTTTCGAAAGCGGCGCTCGTGTTGCGCGATGGAAAAACAAAGGTGACGGATGTCGCTTTCGACTTTGTCTTTGATTCGCACGAGGGCTTTACCAAGGCATTTTCGAGACAATTCGGCATACCTCCCAAGAAGTATAGCCAAGAGACGCCAGCAATTAAGCTTTGGGTTCCCTATCGGGTAAGTAGCCCAAGGCATATGGCTGAGAAGGAGAAACGTATGGGAGTGAATGAGAACACCATTTTTGTACAGGTCATAGAGCGACCCGCACGAAAAATTATGATCAAGAGGGGGATTTCAGCCGAAGGGTATTTCGAGTATTGTGATGAGGTAGGCTGTGATGTGTGGGGCGTACTTCTGAGTGTGAAGGAAGCGCTCTATGAGCCGATTGGCATGTGGCTTCCACCGAAGATGATACCAGAAGGCACATCAGAATATGTTCAAGGGGTGGACTTGCCACTGAATTATGAGAAGCCGATTCCCGAGGGATTCACGATGATTGAGGCGCCTGCCTGTAAAATGATGATTTTTCAAGGGCCGCCTTTTGAAGATGAGAATTTTGAGGACGCAATTCTGGATATCTGGGAGAGGATGAAGACATATGATCCGACATTATACGGGTTCATGTGGGCGGACGAAGAGGCGCCGAGATTTCAGCTCGAGCCAAGAGGATATCGCGGCTATATGGAAGCTAGATGTGTCCGCGAGATTGAATAACAGACAAGAAGGAAAATAAGAAGAGGGACTTGCCATACCTTGCTTGCAAGAGTCTTTGTGGCAGGTCCTTTTCCATTTCCAGATTCGTATGGCGAATATGCACGATTTGTATGATAATGAATGTGAAAGAAAGGTGCGCGATATGATTGAGTCAAGATGCGGAATTTTGTGCAGCGAGTGTAGTTTTCGCGACAGTATGGATTGCAAGGGCTGTATTACGATCGATAAACCCTTTTGGGGAGACATGTGTCCCGTCAAATCCTGTTGCGAAGAAAGAGCCCTTGAGAACTGCGGTATGTGCGACAGTTTCCCCTGTGCGCTTCTTTCCTCATTTGCGTATGACAAAGAACAGGGGGACGATGGGAAAAGACTGACACAGTGTCGGAAATGGTGCGATAGGGGAATAGAAAATGAAGTTTAAATTAGCGCTGATTGCAGTAAAAGATATCGAAATTTCCAAACGGTTTTATGCAGATCTATTGGATCAGACGGTTGAACTGGATTTGGGTTGGAATGTTACCATGAGCGGCGGATTTGCTTTGCAGCAGAATTTCTCTTGGCTTACAGACATTCCACAAGAACAAGTGGCTACGAAGTCAAATAATATGGAGCTCTATTTTGAGACAGAGGACTTCGATGCGTTTCTTGCAAAGCTGGATCAATATGATGACATTACGTATGTCCACAGGGTCAAGACACATGACTGGAAACAACGGGTTGTCCGAATATATGATCCAGATGATCACATCATCGAAATTGGTGAGGCAATGGAAGTCATCGCGGCAAGGTATCTGAGAAACGGTTATTCTCTTCAAGAGACAGCGAAGGAGATTATGTTTCCTGTTGAGGTCGTTGAAAAGTGGGCGGAGAGCTTCCCTCAATAGATTTCGTTGATTTGTAACTGGATTCAATGCAGCATCTCATCAAATCCATGTATGGCTTGATCGGCCAGACAGCTTATGGATGGCCACTCATTTGCAGATGAGGCGTCGTATACCCCGCAAACGTAGAAGCCGCCAGCCTTCGCACCTTTGATGCCTTCATATAAGTCTTCAAATACCATACATTCGTCAGGACGAAGCCCCATTTTCTGCGCGGCTAGAAGATAAATATCGGGGAATCCTTTCCCTCGGCTAACCTCAGACAATGTTGAAAATGACTGAAAATGATGATGAATCTGATTGTGTTTGAGAACGTCCGATACACTTGCGTCATGAAGTGCGGTTGCGATACCTAGTGTTATACCTTCCGCAATGAGCTGAGAAATATATTCTCGGGCAAAGGGCTTGAGGAGAATATGAGAAGCATAATAATCCTTGGCCATCTCGTTCCACGCGACAATCACTTCTTCCGGCGTATCCGATAATTGAAAACGCTCAACTGTGTATACCGCCGCTGCGCGAAAACCCATTGACTTAATTGCCTGCGAATAATCAGGCGTTGCGACAATTCCGCGACACGCAAGGAAGTCTATGTCAATTTGTTGCCATATATGCATGGAATCAAGAAGTGTTCCGTCTAGATCAAAAATTGCACCACGTATTTTGGGCATCGGGTACCTCACAGCAGAAAGTTTACTCATATCGATGTAGCGCATTTGCTCGACAAACCCGCTACATTTGACATAACATGATTGTATCATCATTTTCCATTATGAAGAGGATCGAGGCATAATCATATGGATACGCATCAGACAATCGTCATAACACAGGCCATTTCTGAAGACATCGCCGAGCTTTTTGAACTATATACAAAATTGCATGAAAATACAATTCCGGAAATGGATGAGAGAGTGAATGAAGTTATCCGCCATATTCTTGTCGACCCGAATTATCATCTTCTGATCGGGCGTACTGAAGGGCGGCTCGTGGCATCTGTCTCTCTCCTCGTCATTCCGAATCTGACGCACAATCAGCGTCCCTATGCTCTGGTCGAAAATGTCATTACGGATGCGATGTATCGAGGACATGGCTATGCAACCATGCTGCTTGAGGCCGCACGAACGATTGCGGTTGATAATCATTGCTACAAGATTATGTTGATGACGGGATCTAAATCCGATAAAACGCTTGCATTCTATGAGCGAGCGGGATATAACCAGCAGGACAAGACGGGATTTATTCAGTGGCTCCCCTAATCGGAAATGTGCAAAAATAGCGCTTGACAGTCACAGGTGAGTCTTTTAGCATACAAGTGTGACCGCGTACGCCTTGTGGTCACAGAGCCATAAGCAGGATGCTATAGGAGACGGATATGCCAAGAGGATTTACGGATCAGGAGAAGTCACGGATACGGAGAGATCTGCTTTCTGTCGGAACGAGAAAGCTACTGACAGTGGGCGTACGAAAGACCACCGTGGAGGATCTTGCCTATTCCGTGAATATTTCCAAAGGCGCATTTTATAAGTTTTTCGAGTCGAAAGAAGCTCTCTTTTTCTCCGTTATTGAGGAAATGGAAGCGAATATTAAGCAGCGTCTGACACGGGGTCTGATTCATCTCAACGCGGCGAATGCGGAGAGCTTACTCAAAAGCATGCTCAAAAAGCTCATGCGTTCAGAAGAAGTGAGGACATTCACCTCTTTTCATGAGGATACGGATCTGATCATCCAGGGCATCGGCCAGCATACAATTTCACAGCACAACAAGACGGATTTAGAGACAATTCAAGCGATTTTCTCGGTGCTTGCGGAAAAGGATATTCCGGTTTACATGTCCGCTGAGAAGGCTGTCGCTTTTTCGCGAGCTTTGTTTTGGATACAGATGGGACAACAGAGCTTCGAAGGCATGGATTATGGCGATGTCATCGATTCGATCGTAGACAAATTTGTGGAAGAGTGTTTGATAAAAAGGAGTTAGCCATCATGAGCCAAAATATCATTGAAATCAAGGATCTCTCAAAAACATATCCCGTGGGAGATCAGGACTTTTTTGCGCTTAATAACGCAAACCTAAGCATCAAAGAGGGGGAGATTGTCGCCATTTTGGGACCATCTGGAAGCGGCAAATCGACACTTCTTAATATCTTGGGGGGGATTGATCACGCCTCTTCTGGAAGCATCGCCTTTGATGGAATGCAGATTGCATCGCTATCAAACACAAAACTTACGGATTACCGCAGGGAGAACATCGGATTTGTATTTCAGTTCTACAATCTGATTGCGAATTTGACGGTATATGAGAATGTCGAAGTTGTGGCAGATATCTCTCGAAACCCGCTTAATATTAACAAGCTTCTCGCAGAATTAGGGATCCTAGATATTGCTAAGAAATACCCCGTCGAGCTTTCTGGTGGACAACAGCAAAGAGTAGCGATCGCCCGCGCATTTGTGAAAAACCCACGGTTGCTTCTGTGTGATGAGCCAACGGGGGCTCTCGACTATCAATCGTCTCTTGACATTCTGCGTCTTGTAAAAGAAATAAACGACACGTACCATACCACCATTATTATTATCACGCATAACAGTGCGATCGCCGGAATGTGCCATCGCGTTGTTCGTTTGCGTAGCGGCAAAATCACACACGATGAAATCAATGAGGCAATCATTCCCGTAGAAAGGATTGAGTGGTAATGACACTAA
>JBPOHB010000254.1:0-13298 GCA_052036055.1 Bacillota bacterium
CTCTTTTCGTGGGTCATATAAAGAGGTTTATGTGTCAAGAATGTATGGAAGTATTCTGAAGGAAAAAATGAATGAGAGGTATTTATATGAAAAGGCATAGTTATTTATGGGGTTTGTTTGTGTTAGGTGGCGGATTACTCCTTCTCGCTCACGCATTGGGAATGGGAAATTCCTATGGCGTTGTGCCCATCTTGGGAAGTTTCTTGCTTCTTGCGTTTAGTGTTATGAGTTTTACTCGTATGAATTTCGTTTTCGGCTTGTTTCCTCTTTCGCTTATCGCGTTAATCTGGCAAGACGAGTTAGGGATCAGTGACGTCAATCCGTGGCTACTAATGGGATCGTCTGTCATTCTTGGCATTGGATTGTCGATCATTTTCCATAAATCGAAGTGCGGCAGGTATGAGCGGTGCTTCTCTCATCGACACTTTAGGGATCAAGTCGCTTCTTCAACTTCTTCCGATGAAGGAGAGTCGGTAACGATTGAGTCAACTTTCGGGGATCAGGTGAAATATGTACGCTCTACTGACTTGAAAAGCGTAAAAATTGACAGCAACTTCTCTTCGGTGAAGGTCTACTTTGATCAGTGCCAGGTGAATCCGGAAGGCGCAACGATATTTGTGGACTGCAACTTCTCCGGTGTATTCCTCTATATTCCCAGAACATGGAACATTGAGAATAAGGCTCAGGTTTTTGCTGGAAGTGTCGAGGGCGCAAGCACGGGAGGGGGCGACTTCATCAAGGTTACGCTCGTTGGGGACGTGAATTTCGGAAGTGTGAAGATTATCTACGTATAAGCGCGACACAAGGTATCGCGATGGGTGCGCTTTGGCGTGTTGGGCAACCGTATTTGTGAATACAGATACGGTTGCTTTTTGAATAGAAAGCAAGATTCTCTTGTTTGGCTGTCGATTTGGGCTATAATTATGTGTGAGGCCGCCAGACAAGAGGGACGTTCGATGAAGCATCGGAAAGATAGAGAGAAGCAAATTCTGCCAGCAATGGCTTTTGTCATCCTTATGGGCATTGTCAGTATGTTTTCGGACATGACGCATGAGGGGGCAAGAAGTATATATGGCTCGTTTCTGGGGCTACTTGGTGCATCGGGAGCCGCCGTCGGGTTTGTAACCGGGCTTGGTGAGATGGTCGGGTATTCCTTGCGACTGATTACCGGTTGTCTAGTAGATCGAAGCAAGAAATACTGGACAATGACTTTTGTGGGATATGCAATTAATTTGCTGGCTATTCCCCTGCTTGCACTTGTACCGAAAAACGGATGGATATTAGCCTGCATACTGATTGTTGCGGAGAGAATTGGCAAGGCAATCAGGCAGCCGTCAAAAAACACGCTTGTGTCTTTTGCGGCAAAACAAATTGGAGAAGGGAAAACCTTTGCCATTCAAGAATTTCTTGATCAAATCGGTGCGTTTCTTGGACCGGTGCTTCTTTTTGTGGTTCTGTATGTTAAGCAAGGGTCGGAATATAGCGGGTATATTCTATGCTTTTTACTTCTTGGCATTCCTGCACTGATAACGCTCTCTCTCCTTGTAGTGGCAAGTAAGACCTTTCCGCATCCAGAACATTTCTCCCTCTCTGAGGAAAGCCAGGAGCCGCAGAAGTATCGGCGGAATTTTGTCTGGTTCATGATTGCCATTGGTTTTCTTGCGATGGGGTTTGTGGATTTCCCGTTGATTACTCTACATATTGCTCGTTCAACCTTCGTGAGAACGGTGTATCTTCCCCTAATATACGCACTGGCAATGTTGGTCGATGCCTTTGCGGCACTTATATTTGGATGGCTATATGACCGCCTGGGGATGAAGGTCCTGCTTCTCTCTTCAGCAATTTCGGCTGGTTTTTCTTTCTTGATTTTTGGAATGAATTCGATTGGAGCAACAATCGTAGGCGTCATTTTGTGGGGCGTCGGAATGGGCGCACAGGAGACGGTTCTCAAATCTGCCATAACGACAATGGTATCAGTCAATAGCAGAGGGAAGGCTTTTGGCTTATTCGCGGCGGTATTTGGAATATCTTGGTTTGCGGGAAGTTGGATTATGGGATTGCTATATGACGAATCTCCCGTGTATTTGGTTTGTTTTTCTGTGGCGGCACAGCTCCTTGCTGTCTGTTTGTTTTTTGTTGCTTCAAGAACAAGGAAAGGCGCGATACGATGACGGTAATTGGCGAGTTGGAGAGAAGATATATACACAAGAATCCATGTAGTCTATACTGAATTTAATCGAGTAAATTATGCTCAAGGGGGTGCGGGTATGACAGTAATGCCTAAAATGGCAGGCTTTTTTCTCGTGTTTGCCATGACCGTTCTTCTCCTGACTGGATGCCAGAATTCGGCGACAAAAATCGCACTGGATACAAGTATGCCGGTAGATAAAGCCCACTCCACTCTGCAAGGAGATTTATCCGAAACTGAATTAATCACATCTGATCCGGATAAACTTCTTGAGGGAGATGTTGAGTCAAATTATTATGGCGGACCGCTGTTTGCGTATCATATAGCGGATGACACGCTTCTTGCCTATTGCTACGCAGATGTAAGCACGCACGACCCGTATGTTTTGTCGGATGGGGCGGATACGAATGGAAGCATAAACGAATATACATTTGAGGAATTCGATCTTACCGTGTATTACTTTTTCGATTCGGATTATGATGTCTGGAGAATTTTCAATTATCTGCCGGAAGATCCGATGATGTATATGGATAATTCATCAGTAAGGTATACGGGTTATGACGAATATAACGTATATTATGACCGAACGAACATTACAACCTATGCTGATTCGTTGATTCGACTGAAGAGTAGCGTGTCTGCACCAAGGTACATAACGTATGATGAGGTTCTTTTCTACTCATCTCAATACTTTGATCCTGAGTCAATATTATCCGGGGAAATTAGTGAGCCTGCAATTGATTTAGACGGAGACGGCAAGGACGAAGAGATTTTCGTTGGTGCATACTTCTCATATCAGGACTCTTCAAACTATGCGATTGCAATCAATCGAGAGGTAGTTGTTGATGTAAGGGATATGAATTTTGTTGGGATTATGTATACAGATATTCAGACGGAGGATCAATACAAGGAGATAATCTGCTGGTTTACGGGTACAGATGCAAACATGTCATATGTCATCATTCGCTATATTGACGGAGAGGCATCCTACCAAATTTATTCGGGTGTTCTTGAAGTGAAGGGTGACGGGATCATAACCGTGACTGATGGAACTTTTCTGGATTCCCGCTATGCAATTGCAACCTATTCTGTCTCGGATGACTTCACGTTTACTCGGATTCCTAGCGTATTTGAGATGAATCTGGAGATTACTGCGATTTCGGACGTTCCTGTCCAGTTCCTTCAGGATGGCGTCTATGTGGAAGGCAACTTGGCTGCAGGAGATGTGATTACATGTTATCAGACCGACTACGAATCTCTTGTGTATTTTCGAACGAGTGACGGAAGAGAAGGTATTTTCTCCGTAAATGTATCTCAAATCGAACCGGGTGACATCGAGTCTGGGGAGTGCTTTGAAGGGTTGTTTTTTGGAGGCTAAATCATGAATTTAGCTGGCGGACGACATCGCATTTTCATGGGAAACGAACTGTCTTGTCGAGCGAATGACCAAGTAGTGATAGAAGGTAATGCATATGGGTTTTGTAGGTCGCTTCGACCTCGATTACAATGCGCGCTGCTTGTATATAGGCCTCTTCGATTTCTTCCTTACGGAGTTCATACTTGGCGTATGCAGTTTTTTCGTACAAATCTACAAGACGCCTAATATCGAGATCCGTAACATGATCGGGTCTCCGATAGGTTCGTCTTCTTTCTTGCAGAAGGAGGGAAGACAGATCATCAAGGGTGTCGGGTTTGCCGAGCTGTATTTTGAGCAGCGTAATATTTTGCAGCATACTTTGAATGAGCGCGTGAAGTGCCTCATCATATTTGGCTTTGTCTATGTAATGCCGCGCAGAGGCAAGTGAAAGACGTTTTTTCTCATATATGACCAGTAGAAAGGAAGAAAAGAGGATGAGGACAAGTAGCAATACACCGAAGCAGAACGGTGAGAGTTTGGTATCTGTCTCTTCTGTAGGATTGCTTGAGGCGGAAGACGGCGTGCTTTCGGCACTTGCGATCGTGGGGATAGAGGATGGGGATTGAGCTGCCTGTGGTGTAACAGAAGCCGCTGCTTCTGTTACTTGAGCCGCCATGGGGGTTGGTGTCAGCGTGGGAGTAGGCGTGGGAGTGGGCGTATTCTCGTCTTGTTGATTTTCTGCCTGAACTATCTCATCCGAGCGCGCTGCCGCCGTGGCATCAATAGGAATCCAGCCGATCCCGTCAATATATACCTCACACCATGCATGAGCAGCTGTCCCTAAAACAAGAGTATTACCATCAGAGGCTGAAACACTAAATCCCTCGACATAGCGTGCAGGAATTCCGTTGATGCGCGCCAAGATTGTCATTGCCGATGCAAAATATGTGCAATAACCCTCTTTTGTGTCGATGAAGTTTGATACGAAATCTTCATCGCTTGCCGGATTGCTGACCGTAAGCGAATAGGTATAATTTGTGGCTAGCTCCGTCTGAATGGCGAAGACTTTTTCCAGAGGCGTTGCATCTTCTGTTGTCAGTGATTTTGCGTATGCTGTTACGGAGTCGGGGACATCTGCATCCAAGTATTTCTCGTTTATCTCGTCCATCTTCTGCTCGGAATCCTGTACCGATGGATGAGAGAGAATGTACGCCTCCAAAGCAAGGGCATCTTCTGTAAAAGTATCACTGTATGTGCGAAATTGCTCGAAAACAAGCGTATAGATATCACCGCTTGCAAAAGGATCTACGGCGTTTAGTGTGCCCGAATCACATGCGTTTACATCTCCAATTCCAGAGATTTCCAGCAAATGTCCCGGCGAAAATACAACGTTTCCGATGTCGTATAAATAGGTAATCTCGATTTCTTCTTTGTCAAAAACCGCATCATATAAATCGCTTGGAATCTTGGAAGAACTCGGGCGATGGGAATCAAAAACATCATCGCTTTCCGAAAGAAAAGAATCGGGCGAGAAAAGGCCGATGCTATAAGAATTATGACTGTTCCAATATTGCCCTAGATATTGATCGTATGTTGCCGCGCGAAGCAGAACATTGTGATCGCTATCAACAGACATAATTACGAAACTATTTTGTTTTGGGGTTCCGCCAAGCCTAACTTTTAGCGGATAGAGGCCGTAGTTTGACAAATTGAAGGAGTCAAGACTTGATGGGTCCATGATGGGAATCTTCAGTCTGCCGGCAATGAAATTCGTTGCGTTGACCACTTCCGGATTCTGAAAGGAATTTGCGGAAAGGCTATCGGTGCATAACGGGAAAAGTACAAAAGAGAGAGAAAGAACCGCAAATAGCAGGAGAAGAGTCTGCCAATAGCCGCCACCGCTGCTTTGAAGCGGCGTGCTGCACTTTTTGCAAAGTTTCTTCCTAGCTGTCATAGAATATAGCAAGGCACAGCCAACGAAAGAAGAGGATATTACGAAAACAAATGGATACTGGAGAAGATAATCGAAATCCTTTTCAGAACAAAGTTTGGCAAACAACAGAATGACAATTTGTGGCAGGCAAATCCCGAGCCCACTTTGCAGAACGCACGCGCTGGTGACCGTTATATAGGACGATACAAGAAGCAGGAAAAGTAGAAATTCAAGCATGAATGAGATGCCTAAATGACGGAAGGATTCTGTATCAAAGCTTCGGAAAGCATCAAAGAGAAGTCCGAGAGAGGCTTGCTGAAAAAAGCAGATATGAGAAGCAAGAGCTATCATTCCGATAAGGGAAACCACCTGAAGAAAAGGGAAACGAAGGGAAATTCCCCAGAGGATGACCGCTGCCGCGCATGCCACGAAGGTAAGTGTCCAGGGAATTGCTTCTGACAGGCCGAGAAACTTCACGAAGAAGATGCTTATGCCAGAAATGGAAAGGAATGAACAGAGTAGTAATAAGACATAATTAAGGTTTATTCGCACCTTCATACCTCACCGCCTTGCACCGAAGATGAATCATCTGTGAGAAGTTCGGCGGAAAATCCCTGATCAATAAGCTTGTGTACAAGTTCCTTCTGCTCGTCAATATGATCCCGTTGCGGTATCAGATATATCATCACAGAAGTAATAAACAAAGCAGTCTTGGCAATATCTTCATAGAATTGGGATGTTATGGAGGCGGAAAAAAGGGTAAAATCCGTCATTTCACTCAGCAAAGAGGAAGATAAGGGATTCATATACATTTGCGAAAGGGGCGTATAGAAATTACATTTGGCAAGAAATCTCCTCATCTCGTCCTTATCACGATACTCGACCGCGACGAGTCCATTGACATCTTCATGATAACAGAGAAGAATGACCGGAGACCCGTTCGAAATCAGATTTGCGCACAGACTTGCAACGCGGCCTAACAGAAGATCTTTGATTTTATTGAGTCGAATGCCTTGCAGATTCGGATTTGTCAGGTCAAGAAAGATGATATGATTGTCTTTGGTATATTTCTCATATTCTTTGACATGTAACTTCCCTGCACGAGCCGTGTATTTCCAGTGAATTCTGTTCATCTGGTCTCCGCGTATATATTCGCGAATACCTGCAGGCTCGTTTCTTTCATTTGTCTTGATCATTTCTGATTGGGTTTCAAGATTTGCCGAAGGATAGGTGAACGCTGTCACCTCGGGCAAAATGAGTATGGTTTGAGCGGGGGGAAGGCGCTTGCTCTTTTGCCGAAAAGTATATGTGAAAAGACCGAAAATGTCTGATACGACTGCTTTTTGAATAGAGAACGTATATTTTCCCGTATATTCGTATGAGAGGACAATCGGTATTTCAAAGGAAGTATAGCTAGCAAGCGATGTGGCATATGCTTCCGTTATTGCGTTTCCAGACAGCGAATCGGGCACTGTTGTAATTATTTTCACATGCGAAATCGGAAATAATCGGGCCTTTGGATAAAGATACCATGAGAAGGGTTCACTTTTTTCCGATTCAGGTGCAGATATCGTCGTATGAAGTGTCAATGAGAGACAAGAAAAAACGAGCTGTAGCAAGGAAAACAGAATAATCAGGAGGAAAGCACACAGGAAAAACAGGTAGATTTTGTCTCCTGAATAAAGGAGTGCCAACAAGGCAAGAAGCGTGAGAACAAAGAAGCCTATTCGTCTCAGAAGCATATCACTTTGGAACCTCAATCTTTGACAAAATGTCGGAAATAAGGGTAAGGGGGGTAACGCCACTTGCCTTTGCATCCGAGCGAATCATCAGACGATGAGATAGGACGGGGATACATAGCTGACGAACGTCATTAGGAAGTACATATTCCCTACCAGAAAGAAGAGCAAGAGCTTTTGCCGCTTGCATAAGATGAATCGAAGCCCTTGGACTAATTCCTATCTTCAGTTTCGGATGAACACGTGTGGCGGCAGCTATTTGGGCAATATAATGTTTGATCGTATCTGCGCAATACAATCTTGCGGATGCCTGCTGCAGGGCAAGAATCATGTCAGCATGAATGACGGGAATCAGAGAACTTGTATTCGCTTGCGCCTCGACACGATCAAGAATACTTATCTCCTGATCGACTGTCGGATAGCCCATGTTAATCGATAGACAGAAGCGATCGAGTTGTGCATCGGGAAGAGGATAGGTACCGGCATGCTCTATTGGATTTTGTGTTGCGAGAACCATAAAGGGAGAAGGAATCTGATGCGTTACGCCGTCAACCGTTACCTGCTGTTCCTGCATGATCTCAAGCAAACTCGATTGTGTTTTGGGGGAAGCGCGGTTGATCTCATCTGCAAGAATAATCTGATTCAGAATCGGCCCCGGACGAAAATCAAATTCCTGCGTCTTCACGTTATACATGGAAAAGCCAGTTATGTCTGACGGCATGACATCGGGGGTGAATTGAATACGGGCAAAACTGCAGTCCAATGAATTAGATAGTGCGCAAACCATGGTTGTTTTGCCGATTCCCGGGACATCTTCCAACAGTACGTGTCCTTTACAAAGAAGTGCAATCAAGAGAAGATTCACGGCAGCCTCTTTGCCAACCATGATTTTCTGCATATTGTCCCGTACAATTTGAATCTGCTCAAGAATCTCACTCGTTTCCATATATGTACCTCCGAGATGTGTTCTTCTCATCTTATCAGTTTATTGGGATATATGACAAAAATATCCCGAAATGTAAGAACTTTCCCGTTATCGTAAGAAAAGAGCCCATCAAAACAGAAAAGAAATCTGCTTTGATGGGCTTTGTGTGATCCAGATAGAGAAAGAAATTATGCGAGTTGCACCACTTTATCCGTGATTGCAGCATCGCCGGTCTCTCCGGTTCGAATCTTGATGGCGTCGATAACATCGAAAACAAATACCTTCCCGTCCCCGACTTCTCCTGTACGGATAGCCTTCGTGACCTTATCAATCAGGGTGTCAACAACATCATCGCAAACGACCGTCTCAATTTTAACCTTCGGCAGAAGATTCAGATTGACCTCTGTTCCGCGATAGAATTCCTTTCTTCCTTTCTGGCGTCCGCATCCAGATACCATTGTGACAGTCATGCCATAGATTTCCTCGTCATTGAGGATTTCTTTTACAGTTTCAAGCTTTTCGGGGCGAATGTACATTTCAATCTTTTTCATAATGCTTCTCCTCGTATAAAAGTGTTAAAGATGTTTATGTGAGATCATTGTATATCATATTGTGTGAAAAAGGTGCAAAGATTGTGTTAAAAACGGTGCGAACACACGGGAATTCTGGCATTTTGTCATATGTAGTGCTAAAGGCATGACACGTATTCCTTTGCTATACTTATATTAGCAGGACTTGTTACCTTGAGACATTTGAGAGGAGAAGTGGACAACATGGAAGATCACCAGAATATGGCACGAACCTTTTCTACTTCAGTCGGCATTTTACAAGCACTTCGCACCTATGAGACCTATCCGGATGGCACGCTCAGAGCATGTATTCTTGATGATGAGGTGACAATACTTACACCTGTGGGAGAGTTGGTCCCCCGCTATACAGATGAAGGTGTTCGAAGAAAATACAATCACTCACTATCTTTTTTCCCGAGTGGAAAACTGAAAGCGATTGCTCTACATGAACGTGTTCCGATTATGACTTCGCAAGGGGAGATTCTTGCCGAACATATCGTTTTCTATGAAACAGGAGAGTTGCACCGTGTGTTTCCTTGCAATGGACGCATTTCAGGATATTGGACGCAAGAAGATGAACAGATGCTGTCGAGACCGCATACGGTTTCTTGGGCGGATCAATCCCTTACGGCTCGCATCATGATTTTCCGCTTCTATACGTCAGGCAGTTTGAGAAGTCTGACTTTGTGGCCTGGAGAGAAATGTGCCGTTCAGACGCCTATCGGAGAAATGAATTGCCGGATTGGAATCTCTTTTTATGAGAATGGGGCGATGCAAAGCATAGAACCCCTCGCACCGGTTCGCGTTAGCCTCACTTCTTGCAGTCCCGCCAGTGCAGCGGCAGAGCGTCTACAGAAAACGGATGGATTTGCTTATGATTGTGACGCAACGGGACTTCACGGCGACAGCAATTCACTGCGATTCTCGCCGGAGGGGAAAGTCATCTCTTTTGTTGCGGATGGAGAGAGAACGATGCCCATGCTTGATTTATGTGGAGATTGCAGTTCGTGCGCATCCGCAAGTGAATGTAAGAAATAAGTTTGCCGATCGGCAGGAGATTATTCAGAAAGGAAATGTTTTTGCGGTTTCGTCAGGAAGAGGGGCAATCTCATGGGAATACGGATTCTCAAGATAGTTTTGGGGACGAAGACCCAAAGCGAGAACAGCTTCAGCAGCAAGAGACGTATCCGGCATGATCCGTGTAATGATATCGCGGGCGTGAACGGATAATCGCTCATCGGCAAGAAGAGAGGCAGTGGCGGGGAGCAAGAAGTCCTTCTCGATTTTTCGGATGCGGACGCGATCGGAGATGATTCTGGATTTGCGTCCAGACAGAAGAGTGGTATTCCAAATCTGAAGGTACTTTTTACAGTCGGCAATGAAACGCACTGCGACCTCTTGCTGCAGGCGCTCTGCAGTATAGATTCTGAATGGATCTAGTTGATATTTTGCAGCGGCAATTTCGAGTCCGTCCAGGACATTGATTCCATACATTTTGGCGAAACGCGCAGCACTTTTTACGGTTAGATAATATCTCTTTCCCGTTAGTTTCCCGAATGCTCGATAGGTATCCAAATAGCCACGTCGCATGCTTGTGCGGATAGATAAAGGGGACATATCAAAGGTTCCACCCAAAAGAGAGTAAGGGCGGATAGTAACGATATCCAAGTCCTTCTCGAGCGGAGCGGCTACACGTCCCAAACCGCGAACGTCAATTAGGATCAGATGTTTGTATCCTCTCCGAATAAGCATATTTGAGGGAAGGTTGTCATACATTCCGCCATCAACAAATTTCTGACCTTCGATCTCTACGGATCGAAAAATGGGGAAACATGCGCTTGCGAGAATATAGTCATAGAAGGTACCTGCGGGCATATCTTCTTTATATATCTCTAGGGGCTTGATGCCAGATATGTCAAAAGAGATAATACCAAAGTCGACCGGGGAGTTTCGCACCGTTTCTTCATCTATATAAGACTGTAACATTTTTCGGACGGGCTCCATATCAAGTCCGCGCTGCTTAAGGATGCTGTGTGCGAGCTGATGGAGATTACGAACGCAGAAGAGATTATCAGGATCTGTTAGGGGTTGATCAAGTGCGATTGCGTCCTTAAGATTCAGTCGACTCCATGCTTTTCGGGCGAGTCTCCAGTCACCTTGTGAATACAAGGCACCGTTAATTGCGCCGATGGAGGCGCCAACAACGGCGCCAACGCGGATGCCAAGCTTCTCTAGCGCCTGCCAGGCACCAATTTGATAGGCACCCTTTGCACCGCCACCACCGAGAACAAGACCGTATACCGTTTTGTTATCCATACGATTTCTCCAGATCAAGTAGGCTCATCACGCTATGTATATCTTCATTTTACCACAAAGACAGGGAAGATTTGACGATGTATACCGATCGGTATATACTGAGGAGGTTCGGTTTTGCGTAAGAGCAAGGGAGAAGAAAAATGATGGAAAATGCAAATAGTCGCGAGAAAATACTCGAAGAGGCAGAACGACTTTTTTTTGCGTGTGGCTATGATGGTGTGGGTGTCAGTGAGATTGCACGGGCAGCAGGAATTACAAAACCAACACTCTATTACTTTTTCCAAAGTAAAGAAGGTCTTCTTCAGACGATCGTCGAAGAGAGAAATACGATTCTCATCAACAATCTTTCTTCCTCGGCAAAATACATTCCGTGTCAGGATCATTATGACGCGGATGTACATCCCGTACTCTGCAAAGTGGTGCGAACATATTTCTCCTTTGCTCAGAAATACCCAACTTTTTATCTGTTTTTGCTTGCGCAGTCATTTGCGCCGCCGACAGCAAAGGCAACGAAGGTTGTCCTGCCCTTTTTAGAGAAGCAATATCAAATTGTCACAGATCTGTTTATTGCTATTTCACGTGCGCATGGACGGACAGACGGGCAAGAATATGTGCGTGCGATGAGTTTTATCTCCATGATCAATGCAGTCGTTGCGCTTTGGTATCACGGACATGGATCTCTTGATGACGGCGCAATGCAGACTCTTGTACACAGATATATGCATGGTATTTTCGCATAATGTTTTGAAAGGATTAGGATAGAAGAACATGTGGTTTGACAGAAGTATATTTTACCAGATTTACCCGCTGGGATTTTGCGGTGCACCGAAGGATAACGACGGGATTACGGTTCCGAGAATTCGGAAGGTCCTGGATTGGATCACGCACATCAAAGATACGGGTTTTAACGCGATCTACTTTTCCCCTGTCTTTGCATCGGATCGTCATGGATATGATACAAGAGATTATACGACAATTGATCCTCGTCTAGGAAGTAACGAGGATTTTGCAGACGTGTGCAGAGCTCTTCACGATAACCATATACGCGTTGTCATAGACGGTGTGTTCAATCATGTTGGCAGAGGGTTTGCGCCGTTTCAAGATGTCATCGAGAAGCGAGAGGCATCGCCGTATAAAGATTGGTTTTTTATCCGGTTCCATGAAAACAACGGATATAATGACGGATTGTCATATGAAGGATGGGAAGGCCATTACGAGATGGTCAAGCTAAATCTTAGGAATCCGCAAGTAGTTGATTATGTATTTGCGTGCATTGCTGGATGGGTGAAGGAATTTGCTATTGACGGAATCCGACTCGACGTTGCCTATTGTCTTGATGAAGAATTTCTTTGCCGACTTCGTTCGTTTTGCAACCAACTTAAGCCGGATTTCTTCTTGCTTGGAGAAGTTCTTTTTGGTGACTATAATCGTTTGGTTAATGATGCGAAACTTCATAGCTGCACAAATTATGAATGCGCAAAGGGCCTTTTTTCCAGTTTTAATGATCAGAACATGTTTGAGATTTCCTATTCGCTCAATCGACAATTCGGTCCGAATCATCCGCTCTATAGGGGAATGAACTTACTCAGTTTTGCCGATAATCATGATCTTACAAGACTTGCGTCCGTGCTGAAAGAACCGCGGCATCTGCCTCTGCTCTATACGATGATGTTTGCTATGCCCGGTATTCCCTGTGTATATTACGGGAGCGAATGGGGGGCAAAGGGTGAAAAACGTCCTGGAAGTGATGACGAGCTTCGACCGGACTTTGCATATCCGATCCAAAACGAGCTTTCTATTCTCATCCGAAAACTTTCAGATATTCATAAAAATACAGACGCACTCTGCCAGGGAAGCTATCGGAATCTATTTGTTGGGAATCGACAGTTTGCTTTTGAGCGGGTGTCCGGTTCGCAAAGGATTATTTTCACCGTAAATTCGGATAGCAAAGCTGGCGTGATTCGATTTGGCGAAAACATGACGCATGTGAAGGATCTTGTCAGCGGAACGATTCTTGAACTAAGTAACGAGTGGGAGGCGGCTCCACTTGAGGCGCATATTTTTGAAGTGATATGACACAAGAAAAGCGAAACCACAGCATGTGGCTTCGCTTTTTGTAGGGTGCGTGATATATGTGAAAGGACATTACATTGTCCCAAGGATAACGGACGACGATTTTATGATCGCAATGACCTCAGATCCAATTGCCAGACCTAGATCTTTGGCTGCATCTACAGAAATAACGGATGTAATCACGTTCCCGCCGCCGAT
>JBPOHB010000121.1:0-4932 GCA_052036055.1 Bacillota bacterium
GGAGCAAGTGAAAGCGGCGACGGACATGGCGACGTCAATTTTGCACGTGCCTTCTCGAAATCATGTAACGTCTATTTCGGAGAAATAGGTGTTGCAGTCGGCAAAGATTTACTTTTAGAGACAGCAGAGAATTTCGGATTTGGAACAGATATATCTGTCGACCGTCTATCCGTAGCCGACGGCTGCATATCTATACCTGATGACACATCTGCCATTTCATGGCTTTCCATCGGGCAGCCAATTGAAAATAGTACGCTATATACTTCTCCATTACATCTTGCCATGATTGCTGGGGCAATTGCTAACGATGGCATAATGGTAACGCCTCATATCATAGACCATTTTACAACGCCAAACGGATATGAATATGGCGCGCCAAAGGAAACAAATCTCCTTCGAGCGGTTACATCTGATACCGCAGAGGAGATCGAATCCTTGATGATCGATGTCGTTGCAAATGGAACAGGCACAAACGCGGCAATCTCTGGTTATACGGTAGCCGCTAAAACAGGTACTGTCCAAGTGGATGGTCAAGAAAATAACGCCCTCTGTGTTGCCTATATCGTCGATGATGAAATGACATACGCAGTCGCCGTAATCGTTGAAGAAGGTGGCGCAGGAAGCCAAGCAGCAGCACCCATAGCTAGCAGCATACTCAGTTCTGTCATTTCGATCAATAAGGACTGAGAAAGAGCTTGCCTATCGATTATTCTGAACAAGAAGCATCGGGATGATCCGTCTCACTCGCACTGTCAGCAAGTGAAGAATCATCCGTATCTTCACTTAATTCTTCACTCGACGTGGCCGTCTCCTCAGTTTCTGTTTCATGTTTTGCACTCTTCGTTACTTCGTCTTCGGCAACGACTTCCGCAAGCCTTGTCAGTTCATCAGATCGAATTGCACTCGATCTCTTATTGATGTTCTTATATAGGGATTCAGAAAGTGACTCCGAAATGGATTTTTTCGAATTATTCTTATTATATTCTTCTGGTTCATCGAAATTACTTGCAGCACGCAGGATTTCATCAATATCAGGGATTGAAGCGGAAGAATTGAATTCATACTTACGGTTTTTCATACTCATCTTGTTGCCTCTTTCTAATATGTATTTATTTGATCAAAAGTCAAACAATGTCAGCTTCTGCTGGAGATTTCATCTTATTTGCAGAGGCCCTATTGGATTTGATTCGTTTGGTTTGACTGATACAAGGCTTGTGTTCATGCGCCAATGAATTCCTCTCGCAGCTATCAATTGCATCAGACACTTGAGCAATCTCATCCTTTGCCGCAACTGTCTCATCATTATCTGAATACACAATCGCGCGTGCTTTCTGAACTCTGGGCAACATTTCTAAATGGACTGCTCTCATATCATCACGAAAATCACGCGTGGCAATTTCTTTTTCCGCAGGAAGCATATCAATTGATGGGGCTGGCGTACCTACAAAATATAGCACACCAAAACTTGCATCATCCGACACGGGGCTTGCATTTACAATGTAATTCCGAATGGTCTTTGATAGTTTGATTTGCTTGTCAGCTTCCTGTAAAACAGCAATTTCTGCGAGTCTTGCTACAACCGGCATAATAAGCATTTTTGATTCGTCATACACAAGGTCCGTTACTCCATCCGTCATGAGAACCACCGCATGTGTATCATCTGTTGTTGTACGAATGATACGAAGATAATTCTGCGCATCACGAATCGTTACAAAATATGTGCTTGAGGCATTCTCGCCATTTTGCGGGAGAGTAATCGGCGATAATCCTGAACCGGAAACACGAGCAATCATGCCATCCCCAATATGCCCGCATATCATCCTTCTGTCTTTGACCGCACAGAACATCATGGTTGCAGACAATTCTTCCATTCTCAGATTGCCCTTATCATTTCCTTTAATTGCTATCTCAGCCTGTACAGCTGAGATTATTATGTTTCGCACTAAATTCTCACGGTTATCATAATAAAACGCATCAAAATGTCGCGTAAGAAGATCAGTAATCGTTTTTACAATACACTTTGCACCAATTTCAGCATGTGTATACTGACTGCCACCAGCTCCGTCAGACAGGCAAACAACGGAAACACCATGTTTGCATACGGACAAAGACGCATCCTCGCAACGTAGCCCTCTTTCTCTATGCTTTCTTCCGGCAAGCGAAATATGTGCTAACTTAATTTCTTGACTCATCTTTATCAATTCTCCTCGAAATACTGCATAAAATCGTCAAGTGCGACAGACTGCGCCTCTTCTTTACCGGATAGATTATAGAGTGAATCATCCTTCATTCCGCCAGATACAATGGAGGAACTACTTGAACCAAGAAATTCGAATAGCTTCGAAAACTGTGTTGACATGATACTAATCGGTTCATCTCTTTTCTTTGAAAGACTCTTAAGTAACGTATAATCTACATTCATTCCTACACCGATATTGAAGACAACAAGTCTTTCTTCTTCTTCAAGTGAAACCGTTGCAGAAATTGCCTTTTCCATATTTTCCATTGCATTTTCGCCTTGCGGGGCACCGTCGGTTATGACTACTAGCCATGGTTGGTAGTATTTGATTCCAAGATTCTTATATCCTTCTTTCCTGGCATTTAGTAGCTCAAGAGCCGTCAGAATGCCTTCGCCCATCGGCGTAAGACTCGTCGTGGCGTGTATCTCTGGAACAGGTTGCCCCTTCGCAAGGCGACCGAATGGAAGAAAAATATCTACGGTTCCCCCAAAAGTCACAACACATATATCTGCTGTATTTCGCGTCTCTTCATTCTCTTTGATTGATGAGAAAAAACTCTGCAGTCCATCGTTTAACTCGCGAATCGGTTTTCCAGACATTGAGCCACTGACATCAAGGCAAAAGCATATTGGCAAACGTCTCTTCGTGCTTCTTCCAAAGTCAGATTCATTAAATTCCTGTTTAGTCTTCTTCATAAGGAGCCTCCGATTATAATAGAATATACATGACAAGCAAAATGAGAAGCAATAGAAGTAAAATGAGCAGTAGAATCAACTGTGTTGGATTATCCGTTGAAAACATTCTTGTTGTATCAATCTCAAAACGATCTTTCTTGCTATCTATTTTAGCGGCAGGTTTATTTGTAGGGATAGCGCTTTGATCACCTATAGGAGAAATAGGTGGAACTGTATGTCCGTTCCTACGTAATGCATGATGTTCGTGCGCTGTTTTGGGCGAACCATGTACAATCATCTTCCGCGCAAATTTATGCTGATCTTGAGATTGATTATTTCCATTGTACATCACGTCTTCTTGATATGTAATACTATTGTCAACTTTTCCAAAATTCTCGAGCGGATTATGAATAATTGCATCTCGTATTGATAGTTTTGCAAATACTTGCGGTTTATCTTCCTTGACTTCCGGTGCAATAACTGAATTCGGGAAAAGCTTATAGTATTCTACGTCACTTTCGACATGGCTAGAAAGAAGATCATAGTATCGGCAGACAGCATCATACCAAGATGTCGCGTCATATCTTTTGCCCTCCGCAAATGCGGACGTAAACATCTGCTTAAGCTCATCGGTCAGGCATTCCCATATCTTGTCATATCCGCCAACTGGAACGAGACTATCCTTGTTTTCTTCCAATATATAGGGAAATGCCTTTGCGGCAATTTCTTCGCGGAGCGTCTCACGTCCAAGACGTTGTGCGTAAGGATGCTGCCCACAAAATAGAAGAGAAAATGTCAAAATGCCGCACGAATAATTCTCATGATTTGCATCTCGCAGAAAATCTGAAAATGAGCGATCCCATAATTCGGGCGGAGTAAACTCCTCTGTGCCGACAGGACATGGAAGATCTTCATACTGCACACTGTCCATGTCAATCATATAAATCGAATTGGATTGGCTAATCATCAGATTCTTCAGCTGTATATCTCCGAGAATAATGCCATTTATGTGAAGGAAAATAATTTGTTCAAGTACACTACGCGTCGTCTCTACAACATGAATTCGGTCCCACCTGGGAAAATACTTCTCCATCGCATCCGGTCCGTCAAATACTGAACCTAATGTATGTCCGTCACCAGCAGCCATGTAAAAACCGACTGGCTCATTATTATGATTGTACAGTAAGGCTTGCGGCCAACAGATACAAGAGGATAATATCGGCTTCTTGGTCATCCGAGTAAGCTTGATCCAACGCAGAGGAGTCATAATTCCGCGATGGTATATCTTGGCTACAATCTTCGGGTTATTCGTCCGAAATACTAAGCCTTCCGCACCCGTGCTGATCTTTTCAGACAAAACAATATTCTGATGATCGGAAGTGTATACAGTATCACCAACATTACAGTGTATGGCGACATCTAAATAATTGTTTGAAGCCGCTATTGGGTTAACGCAAAAAGCAGGCATTGAGGCAACATAGTTCCCAAGATGCGGGAAGATCGTAACATCAGATCCCGAAAAGCATGCGACCGACATAGTACCCTTGAGTGCAGCAATCTGTATTTGATTGGATAAGATAGAACGATTACCGACAAAAAGGCAAGTTTCCTTACGCCTCTTGTATGTATCAACACAAGAAAAAATAGGAAGCGGCATATCGATCAGCATATCCATTGTCGATATGTGTTCAACAAATTGATTTATCCGTTCAGCATAGAAACTGTTATGACGATTCATTGCATTCACACAACATAAATGATACGTTAAGAAGGATGAACCCAGGATAACCTTCATCTTCTTTGTTTCAATTGCGTCTAGTAAATCGCTGATACTCTGCTCATCATGAAGTTCAAACAGCGCAGAATAATCCAACAAAATACACTTGTATGAATCAAGAGAAATATCAGAATAATTCGCCATATCCACCTCTCAATATTGCCAATATCTACAACTATTTTAAATTCTATAATATATATACAAGCAATACAAGTGGATTTGAAAATGTATCATAATAATA
>JBPOHB010000014.1:0-4177 GCA_052036055.1 Bacillota bacterium
GCTGCTCCGCATGCACCAAAACCAATTGCCAAACCCGCTCCAATACCAGCTAATCCCTTCGGATCAATCGCGAGCAGCTTCTCTGACGCGGCGCCATAGGCCGCATATAATGTTGAAATGTCCATCATTGTTCTTTCCTCCGCATTTTCATATTACAAAACAACTCTATTTGCACCTGTCAGTAACACCTTCATCTATGATGCTGACAATCTCATTTTCTCTCTTTCTATTCGCTTCTCACGTGCAATTTCCGCACTCTCAACAATCTCGCCAATGTACGATGTCGTTAAGTACGTGAAGACGACCGCTTGAAGAACACCATCGGCAATATCAAACCATATACTGAGTATTCCCGGAATAATGACAGGAATCACAACATATACAAATTCCATCAGAATAAAGGCGCCGAAGATGTTTCCAAACAATCGAAAAGCTAACGATACGGGTTTGATGAGATAATCCAATATCTTGAATGGAAGCATAGCCGGTGTTGGCTCCAAAAGTGAATCCCAGAAACCTCGCAACCCCACAAAACGAATAGCCGTAACAATTACATACACAATAGCAAGTAACGCAAGAGAAACCGGGAAAGCGATATTTTTTGCAGGAGGTGAAATCTTGAAGGCGGAAATGACATTACATGCGATTAAGAAAAAGCACACAGTCCCGATAAACGGAGTCACAATCTCGGCCTGCTTATTATTCATGCCGTTACTCTTACATAAAGTCATAAACAAATCGATGATTGATTCTGATACGAGTTGTCGTCCCGTGGGAATTCGTTCTCTCTTGGCGGCAATCCAGATCCAAAGTGCAATGAAAAAGAACATCGCTATCCAAGTAACTACAACAGCATCCGTAACAAGAAAATGCACCTTGCCAACAGCAAATGAATCCTGCCACTGCAAAATGGAAGAGCTTATATCCTTCCCTATGTCGCCGATTTTAAATTCTTCCATAAAATGATCTTTGAAGGATACAAAAAACTCCTTCATCCAACCTGATCCATTAAGCAGGATTCTCATCATACAGCTCACTACTCCCCAAAATGGATAAAGTCCGGAAATATATATATATTCGAACCTCATCGTGGATCTTATGCACGTCATATTACGCTCATTTATCAACTCTGTAAAGAGTCAAGCCTAATACATTTGCACAAAATTTGGAACCAAACAATTTTCGTATACTTACTTTGTCCCAAATAATCGATCCCCAGCATCCCCAAGGCCAGGAACTATATATGCATGATCGTTTAGTTTGGGATCTCTTGCCGCACAGAAAATGGGAACATCTGGATGGTCAGCTTGCAGCTTGGCTATGCCTTCAGGAGCAGCGATTAAGCACATGAACTTAATCTGTGTGATGCCTCTTTGCTTCAGGAAACTCACAGCCGCCGATGCAGATCCGCCTGTCGCAAGCATCGGATCCAAGATTACAATCTCTCTCTCCACCGCGTCTTCTGGAAGTTTGCAATAATATTCGACAGGAGATAGCGTAACCGGATCACGATAAAGTCCTATATGTCCAACTTTTGCCATGGGAAGAAGATTCAACATCCCATCAACCATGCCAAGACCTGCGCGAAGAATCGGCACAATTGCGAGCTTCTTACCAGCTAGCACCTTCGTCTTTGCAATCGCAATAGGTGTCTCGATTTCAACTTCTTTAAGCGGAAGATCGCGAGTAACTTCATATGCCATAAGCATTGCAAGCTCTCCAACCAGTTCACGAAACTCTTTTGTGGTGGTTCGTTTGTCACGCAAGAGCGAAATCTTATGCTGAATGAGAGGGTGGTCGAAGATAAAAACATTGTTCTCCATATTTGTGTCCTCCTCAAAGATATTCTTATATTATAACCAATTTTTTTAATGCAAACAACGCAAGTTTACTGTGTCATGTGGCCCCCTTTTGTGGCATCTCAAAATCGGTTATCTCGTTAACGCGAACCTGATGGCGTCCACCTATTTCAAAAGATCCTTCCAGGAAAGCATCGACGATGGACAGCGCTAAGCCAAACCCTATTACGCGTGCGCCAAGTGCGAGAATATTCGCATCATTATGCTGTCTGGCCATCTTCGCCATATACTCGTTTGTACATAGTGCACAACGAATTCTTTTTCGCTTATTGCAGACAATGGAGATGCCTATTCCTGTACCACATATGACAATTCCCTTGTCCACAATCCCTGCGGCAACATCTTCTGCTGAAGCCTTGCCAGCGGTCACATAACTTACAGGCGTCTCCGAGTTTTCTGCTCCATGAATTACGCAAGAATGTCCTTGCGCTATCAGGTGTGCTGCGATTTTCTCTCGCATTTCATATCCTGCATGATCTGATGCTAATGAAATTACCACGATATCCTCCACTATTTTGCTTTATTTGTTCCGTTATTCCTTCGGATGAATTTCTTTGTGTGTATAGTGCAATCTTCCTGACGCATAGTCATCCATAATCTGTCCATTTCCAAACAGCTTGTATTTATATGTTACCAACCCCTCAAGTCCGACGGGGCCGCGGGCATGTATCTTAGACGTGCTAATTCCGACTTCCGCGCCAAAGCCATACACATAACCATCCGAGAAGCGCGTTGAGCAATTCCACATAACACTACCCGAATCGGTCATCTGCATGAATTCTTCTGCTATTTCGCGCCTTTCTGTGACAATCGTATCCGTATGTCCGGACCCATAGCGGTTGATGTGATCGATCGCCTCATCAAGCCCATTAACCACGCGAACAGACATCTCATAATCTAGGTATTCATGATGCCACTTATCGACTGGAAGCATCTTATATATAGCCTGTGCTTTTTCACAGCCATGAAGTCGGACATTTCGATCCTCAAGAGCACGCGCAATGACCGGCAAAAGCTCCGAAGCAATCGATTCATCAATCAGAAGTGTCTCCGCTGCATTGCAAACGGCTACGTATTGTACCTTGCTGTCAACCGCTATGCAAACCGCTTTATCCCTGTCCGCGTATTCGTTAACATACACATGGCAGACTCCATCTGCATGTCCTAATACAGGTATGGTGGTATTTTGCATAATATATTGAACAAACTCATTCGAACCGCGTGGAATGATCAGATCCAAATACGCATCTTGCTTGAGCATCTCATTTACATCTTCTCGAGATGTGAGAAGTGAGATCCATCCTTGTGGAATACCAATCGAAACGGTAGCAGCATCAATGATTTCTGCAAGAATTTTGTTGGTGTACGCTGCCTCAGATCCGCCTTTCAGTAGCACTGCATTTCCAGCCTTCAGACATAAGGACGCTATCTGCACAAGCGCGTCAGGACGCGATTCAAATATCACGCCCATGACACCGATTGGACACGTAATTCTATATAGCTCGAGTCCTGTATCAAGCTCGTTTCCAAGAAGAAATCTTCCGACAGGGTCTGGAAGAGAGATTAAGCTCCTTATCCCGCTTGCAACCGTTTGGAGTTTCTTATCGTCAAAAAGGAGTCGCTTCTGTAGAGGCATAGAAAGTTCGGATTGTTCTGCTAAGAGAAGATCTTTCTTATTTGCCAAAAATATGTCATCGCGTGCCGATTCGAGTGCAGAAGCAATCGACAGAAGTGCTTCATTCTTCTTATCAGATGAAAGACCCGCCATAATATGTGAAGCATGCTTCGCTTTTTGTGCATATTCCGATACTGAAGACATCATATTCCCTCTTTCCTTGGTCCTTATGTTCATTATATCAGACACTTTTCTCACATGCAGTAAAAAATGCGCGGAAATAATGTCTAGTTTTCCACCATCCAGACCTGTGGATAATGTGGATAAGTCTGTGCATAACTATACGACAACGGTTTTGCGGTCTTGAGACCTGAAGACTGCTCAAATCGCTACATGTATATTCTGTGTAACATTTTTGTAAAAAACCGTGTTTGACATATTCAAAGGCCGTAAATGCAGCAAAGGAAGGACTTTCACAAAAACAGAGAACAAATATTCCTTTATTTGTTCGCCACTCGCGGACATTTTTTGCCGTTCTCGAGATTTATGCAAAACGAATTTACATAGATTTTCCAAGCTTATAATAATGATACATCTGGCACTTAATATTCCCGTTATATAGCTTTCTTCTTTTGTCTGCAGAATGACCCACGGCGCTTTCAAATGTATCGTCTGGAGAAATGACTGACAGTCGAATCCCCTT